>NZ_JBFUJP010000005.1:0-127871 GCF_056401315.1 Rhodococcus sp. P4_F5
ACCAGGGTGTGGCCGAGGGCGGGGACGGTGCGGGCGATGCGTTCGAGTCGCACCAGCAGGGCGAGGCGGTCCCGGTTGGAGACGGCGCCGGTGTCGAGTCCGCGCAGCGACTGCATGCCGGTCTCGACGGTGCGGAGGGCGTCGGCGAGCGGGGCGTCGGCGAGCGGGGCGTCGGCGAGCGGGGCGTTGTCGATGACATGGTCGACGGCGTGGTCGTGAACTGCGGTCATCGTTGTCACCCCCCGGGCCCCGATTCGACGTTCTGTTCGAAGTGTAGCGAGGGGGTGCGACAAGTCTGCGGCAGCGAGAAGACCCCCGACAGGACCGGCTTTCCTGAGCACCGACAGCTCACCCGTGGCGCCGGCCGAACGATCCACCACCCGACCGAATTCTTGCTGGACCGCCACGAACCCGGGCCATGAAGCGGGCGGCCGGAATGCAGACGCGCCGGCCGACCCACGGCCCACGCAGGTCGCCCCGAGCACGGAAGAACCCCGCACAGAAAACCCTTTGCCCAACACAACGACCGGTCGTAACGTCACCTCGGTTTGGCAACCGTCAACCAAGCCCCAATCGACCAGAAGGAGCCGATCCGTCATGGAACCCGTCACCGAAAGTGACATCAGGGAGTCGTTCGTCAACTGTTCGAAGGGCGACGCCAAGCGACTACCGGTCCCCCGAGACCTCGACGATCAGCCGTGGGACGACCTCGACTTCCTCGGCTGGCGCGCCCCGTCGCTCCCCGGCCGCGGCTACCTGGTCGTCCCCCACGACGATCGTCTCGTCGGTGTCGCGCTGCGCTACCCGACCCCCGGATCGGGACGGGCGCAGATGTGCACGATCTGCAAGACCACGCACACCGGCGGGGGCGTCTCGCTGATGGCCGCGCTCAGAGCTGGCGACTCCGGGCGCCGGGGCAACACCACCGGCACGTACATGTGCACCGACCTCGCGTGCTCGCTGTACGCACGCAACAAGAAGCGGCCCGCGCTAGGCAACCGGTACCGCGAACACCTCAGCATCGAGGAGAAGGTCGAGCGGGTCCGCGAGAACATGAGCGCCTTCGTCGCTCGGCTCTACGCCTGACCACAACCAAGCACTGACCCCGGACGCAGCGCGCGCCGGTTGCCCGACCCGAACGGAGGCAGATGCCATGCGCCGACACTCGAAAGCCAACCCGCCGGCGTACCCCGAGTTCGACCACACCCCAACAGAACTCGGGTACCCCTGAGCCTGCTACCGCAATCTCGTCACGTGTACTCCACCCGCATGCGCTCGATCTGCCCCTCGAACGGGAACGGGGCCCGGTCGCGGTAGTCCAGTGACACCGGAGAACCCAGGCAGGTGCCCACGTCCAGGCAGTCGTTGGCGGTGAACAGCATCGGCGCGCTCACCGGGACCACCCCCTCCGCGAACGTCTCCCCGTCCACCGAGATCACCACCCGGAGCGACCCGCCCAGCCGCTCCTGCACGTACGACGTCTCCACCGTGACGACACGGCCGCCCGACGGCAACCGCTCCGACGACCGGATCTTCGTCCGCATCAGGATGAAGAGGTTGTACTCGTAGCAGAGGTACCCGTCGTCGACGTAGCACGTCAGTCCGCCCGAGTTGGCGCCGAGCGCGTACAGCACGCCGCTGGCCCGGTCCGGGGCCGTCAGCTCGAGGGTCACCCGGTTGTTCTTGTTTCCCAGTGCGGGAGCACAGAATTCGGGCATCCGGGTGATGTCGCCGGAGAAGTCCCACCGACGCTGCTGAGTCGCGACCCGCAACCCCGGATGCGTGAGCACGTACAGTCCGCCGCCGACGGGCAGCACGTCGTTGCGCGCCGCCTCCATGGCGAACAGCTCGCGCAGTTGCGCCAGCTTCTGCGGCTGCTCGGCCGCGAGGTCGTGGTTCTGCGTCCAGTCCTCGTCCAGGTTGTACAGCTCCCAGACGTCGTCGTCCGGGCTCCAGTCCATGATCCCGGGCGGCATGCCCGGCAGCCACGGCGCCCGCGGACCGAAGGCCGAGGCCATCCAGCCGTCGTGGTAGATCGCCCGGCTGCCCATGATCTCGAAGTACTGGGTGAGCTTGCCCGCCTTCGCCTCTCGATCGACCAGCGACTGCGCGAAGCTGGCGCCGTCGATCGGGTCCTGTGGGAAGCCGTCGACCATCCGCGGCGGGGTGATCCCGACGAGCTCGTAGACGGTGGGCGCCAGGTCGTTGCAGTGCAGGAACTGCGACCGCGGCGTCGGGTCGGGCGCCACCTTCCGAGGCCATCGCACCGCCATCGGGTTCCGGGTACCGCCCAGGTGCGAGGCCAACAGCTTCATGCCCTTGTACGGCGCGCTACCCGCCCACCCCCAGCCCGCGTGGTACATGTTGTCGGTCACCGGCGAGCCCAGCACGTCGAGGCCGCCGAGCTGGTCGAGCGCGGCGATGTGCTGGTCGGCCGTCGTGGGAATCCCGTTCTGCGCCAACAACTCGCTGATGGTTCCGCCCTGCCCCTCCCCCGACGAGCCGTTGTCGCCCCAGATGTACACGACGAGGGTGTTCTCGAGGTACCCGAGCCGCTCCGCCTCGTCCAGCAGCCGTCCCACCTGGACGTCGCAGTGCTCGGCGTAGCCGGCCGCGACCTCCATCAGCCGCCGTTGGAACGGCTTCTCCTCCTCGGGGATGTCGTCCCACGCCGCCATCCTCGCGTCCCGCGCGGTGAGTTCGGCCTCCGGCGGGATCCAGCCGGCCTCCTTGGCGCGCAGGAACACCCGCTCCCGGTAGGCGTCCCAGCCGTCGTCGAACCTGCCCGCGTACCGGTCGGCCCACGGCTTCGTCACGTGGTGCGGGCCGTGCAGGCAGCCACTCGCCCAGTACATGAAGAACGGCCTGTCGGCGTCCAAGGCCTGGTGCCGGCGCAGCCAGCCGATGGCGTCGTCGGCGAGGTCCTCGCTCAGGTGGTAGCCCTGCTCGGGCGTCTTCGGCGGCAGCACGACGGTGGTGTTCCGCACCAGGTTCGGCTCGTACTGCGATGCCTCCCCGGCGAGGAAGCCGTAGAAGTACTCGAATCCGACGCCGGTGGGCCAGTTGTCGAACGGACCGGCCGCGGTGGTCTCCACGGCCGGGGTGTTGTGCCACTTGCCGAAGGCGGCCGTGCTGTAGCCGTAGTGCCGCAGCACCTCGGCCATGGTCGCGCTGGACCTCGGGATGTGTCCGGAGTAGCCGTCCCAGTCGTTCGCGAACTCGGCGATCTGCCCGTAGCCGACGCGATGGTGGTTTCGCCCGGTCAGCAGCGCGGCCCTGGTCGGCGAGCACATCGCGGTGGTGTGGAAGCGGTTGTACCCGACGCCCTCGGTGAGCACCCGCTCGAGGGTGGGGGTGGCGACCTCGCCGCCGAGTGGGGTGGGCAACCCGGGCCCGGCGTCGTCGATCAGCACGACCAGGATGTTCGGGGCGTCGTCGGGCAGCCGCCGTGGTTTCGGCCGCGGGCTGTACACCGACTCCTGCATGGTCCGGCCGGCCACGCTCCCCGAGCCGGTCGGCGGGAACGGCAGCGTGTCGCCGCCGGGTATCGGGTCTGCGATCACATTCGAGTTCATGCGTGTTGTCCCTTTCGTGTCACGAATCCGGGTCGAGATCACGGCGAGCCGCGGCCGGTGTCGGGCACACTGAACTGATGGCCGATCCCGAGCAGCCCGCCCCACAGCACCTCCGACCCGACCGCGTCACCGACGCCGAGGTCGCGGCGGCAGGAAAGCTGTCGGAGGCACTGGAAACGGTCGAACGCGCGCGCGGCCACCTGTACGACTTCCACCAGCTGATCGGGCATGCCGACCGTCAGCTCGGCGAGGCGGTGGAGGCGCTGCGGGCGGCCGGACACCGCGGGCTCGCCGACCGGCTGGAGGAGGAGCTGGTCGGGCGCAACGTGCTCCGCGGGCGCTGGACCTTCCAGGTGGTCGAGGAATTCGACGACGGCTACTGGACGGAGTTCCGGGGCTGGGAACGAGAGGTGCGCGAGGCGGTCCTCGACGGCCGCCGGCACCTGTACGAGGCGTTGATGAAGGAGGCCCGGCGCACCCACGGCCGTCCGGGTCACGAGTCCACCCCACCCGAGGAGGCATGACGGTGGAAATCCTGAGCAGCCGGCTGATCCTGCGGCCGGCGGACTACCCGACGACCCTGCGCTTCTACCGCGACACCCTCGGACTGGCGATTGCCCGCGAGTACCCGGGCGGCACGGTGTTCTTTGCGGGACAGTCGATGGTCGAGCTTGCCGCGCACGGTGGTTCGGCCGGTCCGTCGACGTTCCACGGCGCGCTGTGGCTACAGGTCCGCGACCTGCAGGACGTGCAGGCGGAGCTGACCCGGGCCGGGGTCCCGATCGTGCGGGCGCCGCAGCAGGAACCGTGGGGCCTGCACGAGATGTGGATCGCCGACCCCGACGGCGTCCCCATCGTCCTGGTGCAGGTGCCCGCGGACCACCCGCTGCGCCGCGACACCCGCTGACGCCCAGTGCCCCGCCGTCAGTGCGCGAAGTGCTGAGCATGGGAGTGTCCCCCGGTGCCGTGCTCGCGTAGCTGCGCACACACCGCCTCGAGGTCGTCACACATGCTGTGCCCGAGGTCGGCGCTGAAGCCCTCACGGACGACGACCCGCAGCACCGCGACGTCCTCGGCGTCCGCGGGCATCGTGTAGGCGGGCACCTGCCAGCTCCGGGCCCGCAGCTCGTGCGAGATGTCGAAGACCGTGTACCCGGGATCCCCGGTCAGCTCGAACGCGATCACCGGGATCGCGGTGCCGTCCGTGATCACCCGCAGCCCCTCGATCTTGGAGATCCGGTCGGATATCTGCACCGCGGTCGAGCGCAGTGACTGCATGATCGAGGTGTAGCCGGCGCGGCCCAGGCGTATGAAGTTGTAGTACTGGCCGACCACCTGGTTGCCCGGCCGGGAGAAGTTCAGGGTGAACGTCGGCATGTCCCCGCCCAGGTAGTTCACCCGGAATACCAGCTCCTCGGGCAGGTGCTCACGTCCGCGCCACACCACGAAGCCGATCCCCGGGTAGGTGAGGCCGTACTTGTGACCGCTGACGTTGATCGACACCACCCGCGGGACGCGGAAGTCCCAGTTCAGGTCCGGGTGCAGGAACGGGGCCACGAAGCCGCCGCTGGCCGCGTCGACGTGCAGGGGCACGTCCGGCCCGCCCGCGGCGGCCAGTTCGTCGAGGGTCCGGGCGATGGCCTCGACCGGCTCGAACTCGCCGGTGAAGGTGGTGCCCAGGATCGCGACCACCCCGATGGTGTTCTCGTCGACCGCCTCGCGCACCTGCTCCGGGGTGATCGAGTAGCGCCCCGGCGCCATCGGCAGGTATTTGGGCTCCACCTCGAAGTACCGGCAGAACTTCTCCCACACCACCTGGACGTTGCTGCCCAGCAGCAGGTTCGGCCGGGCGGCGTCCTTGCCCGCGGCCTGCCGCGCCGCCCGCCACCGCCACTTCAGCGCCAGGCCGGCGAGCATGACCGCCTCGCTGGACCCGATGGTGGACACCCCGGTGGCCGACGCCGGGTCGGTTTCGGACAGGTCCGGGGCGTGGAAGAGTTCCGCCACCATCGACACGCAGCGCGCCTCGATCGCCGCGGTCGCCGGGTACTCGTCCTTGTCGATCATGTTCTTGTCGAACGTCTCGGCCATCAGCGTCTCGGCCTCGGGATCCATCCAGGTGGTCACGAAGGTCGCGAGGTTGAGCCGGGAACTGCCGTCGAGCATCAACTCGTCGTGGATGAAGCGGTAGGCGGCCGCCGGGTCCATGTCGTCGTCCGGCATCCGGAGGGCCGGAACTGGGTCGGTGGCGAGCCTGCCTGTGTAGGCGGGGGTGATGACATCTCTGCGGCGGGACGGGTGCGCGGTCACGGTGCCTCCGGTCAGATCCGGGTAGCGACGCGAACACAACCAGCGCCGCCCTGTCAGCTTTAGTGCAGCAGTCACGGCCGGGTGCCGATTCACCCGAGCCGGGTGAATCCGCCGTTGGCCGCGCGGGGCGACAATCGACGAGGCTGACCGGCGCACCGCTCCAGACCAGGGCGTCCGGCGATCACGCGGCGACCGAGGACGGCGAGGCGACAAGAGTGACTGCTGAGAGATCATGAGTTCCCCGGCACCGGTCCCCGCCGGGAGCGCCACCGACCACTCGGGTTCACGCCTGGTACTGGCGGTACTCGCCGCCGGCCAGTTCCTGATGACCCTGGACAGTTCGGTGATGAACGTGTCCATGGCCACTGTGGCGTCGGACATCGGCACGACCATCACCGGCATCCAGACCGCCATCACGCTCTACACCCTGGTGATGGCGACGATGATGATCACCGGCGGCAAGGTGGGCACGATCCTGGGTCGTCGACGCGCATTCGGCATCGGCCTGGTCGTGTACGGGATCGGATCGTTCACCACCGCGGTGGCGCCGAACCTGGCGGTGCTGCTGATCGGCTGGTCCCTGCTCGAGGGTCTCGGCGCGGCACTGATCATGCCGGCCATCGTCGCCCTGGTCGCGGCCAACTTCGCGCCCGAGCGCAGGACCGGGGCCTACGGCCTGATCGCCGCGGCGGGCGCCATGGCCGTCGCCGCCGGCCCACTCATCGGCGGGGCGGTCACCACCTTCGCGTCCTGGCGGTACGTCTTCCTCGGCGAGGTCGTCCTGGTCGCGGCAATCCTGTTGGTGCTCAAACGGATCGAGGACGTGGCGCCGCGCCGGGTACGGCTCGACCTGGTGGGCTCCGGCCTGTCGGTGGCGGGTCTGGGCATGCTGGTGTACGGCGTCCTGCGGTCGAGCGAGTGGGGGTGGCTGCGCCCGACTCCCGGCGGACCCGTGGTGCTGGGCCTGTCCCCGACGTTCTGGCTGATCCTCGCCGGCCTGCTGGTGGTCTACGGGTTCCTGCGGTGGGAGTCGCACCTGACCGAGACCGGCGGCGAGCCGCTGCTCGACGTCCGGCTGCTGCGCAACGACCAGCTCACCGGCGGGCTGACGATGTTCCTCGCCCAGTTCATGATTCAGGCGGGCGTGTTCTTCGTCGTGCCGCTCTTCCTGTCGGTGGTGCTCGAACTCAACGCGCTCCAGACCGGCGTCCGACTGTTCCCGCTGTCGGTGTCGCTGCTGGTGGCGGCTGCCGGCATTCCCAAGGTGTGGCCGCTCGCCAGTCCCCGCCGCGTGGTTCGGTTCGGGCTGACGTCGATGCTGGCGGGAATCCTGATGCTCGCGGCGGGCATGGACCCGGGCGCGAACGCCGCGGTGGTGGCCGTGCCGATGCTGCTGATGGGCTTCGGACTCGGCGCCCTGTCCTCCCAGCTGGGCGCGGTGACCGTCTCCGCGGTGCCGGACGAGCAGAGCCCGGAGGTCGGCGGACTGCAGAACACGGCGACCAATCTCGGTGCCTCGCTGGGCACCGCCCTGATCGGCTCGGTCCTGATCGGCACCCTCAGCGCATCGGTGGCGGCGGGCATCGCGGCCAACCCGCAGGTGCCGCCGTCGGTGCAACAGCAGGCGAGCACCGAACTGGTTGCGGGCGTGCCTTTCCTGTCCGACACCCAACTCCGGTCGGCGCTCGCCGAGGCCTCGGTCAGCGAGTCCRCCGCGGAGGCCATCGTCGACGTGAACACCGACGCACGCCTCGAGGCGCTGCGCATGGCATTCGCCGTGGCCGCGCTGATCACCGCCGGGGCGCTGTTCGCCAGCGGCCGGATCCGGCGCTGACCCCGGGACCCTGTCGGTGCATGTCAGATCGACAGGGTCCCGGGCCGGGCATCGACGAGCGACTACTTGCGCAACGCCTCTGCGATCTGGTCGGTCTGCGCCTGCGCCTCGTAGAGCTGACGCAGCAGCCACAGCCGCAGCACCTTCGCGACCGCGCCGGCCAGGTACAGCGCCGCGCCGATCACGGTCACCGCGAGGAACGCGGTCGCCAGGATCTGGTAGGACGCGATGTTGCGCAGGTCGGACTGGGTGAGCGAGGACAGGTAGACGATGAACGCGGCCACCGCCCCGACCACCATCAACGCCAGGCCCACAACCCGGGTCGCGCCGTCGCCGCCACTGCCGCCGGACTTCAACTTCAACTCGGACACGTCCTTCTTGAACTGCTCACGACGGTCCTGCGCGAGTGCGGTCATCGTCATCCTCCTAGGTAACTGGTAGATAGTTCACGGTCGATTTCCTGCGGGTCCCCGCTGCGGACCACCCGGCCCTGCAGCATCAGCGCCGCGGAGGTTGCGATCGGCAGCACGGCACGGGCGAACTGCTCGGCGACGAGGATCGACAGACCCTCCTCGACGAGTTGTCCGACGATGTCGTACATCTCGGTGACCACCCGAGGCGCCAGGCCCATCGAGAGCTCGTCGAGCAACAGCACGGTCGGCGCCGTCCCCAGTGCGCGGGACAGCGCGAGCATCTGCTGCTCGCCGCCGGACATCGAGCCGGCGAGCTGGTGGCGACGCTTGCCGAGGATCGGGAAGCGCTCGTACGCGGCGGCCTCGAGGTCCTTGAGGCTGGCGCCGGTACCCGTTGCCACCCAGAGGTTCTCACGCACCGTGAGGTTGGCGAACACCCCGCGGCCCTCGGGGATGGTGCAGATGCCCAGTCGGGCGAGCTCGGAGGCGTCGACGCCGTTGACGCACCGGCCCGCGAGCCGGAACTCGCCGGCGGACACGGGCATGATCCCCGAGCACACCTTCAGCGTCGTCGTCTTGCCGCCGCCGTTGGGCCCGAGCAACGCGACGACGGTTCCCGGGTACAGCGCCAGGTCCACCCCGCGCAGCACCTCGATGGGACCGTAGGCGGCCCGCACCCCGACCAGCTCCAGCAACGGTTCCGGTTGCGCCGCCGAGGGATTCGACGGGCCGATCGCCGGTGCCGTCATGCCACCGCCTCCGTTCCGATGTACGCGGCGATCACCGCGGGATCCTTCTGCACCTGCTGCGGGGTTCCCGACGCGATCAGGGCGCCGTAGTCCAGCACGTGGATCTGCGAGCACACCCGCATCACCAGCGGCAGGTCGTGCTCGACGAGGCAGATGGCGAGACCGTCCGACGCCAGCCGCACCAACAGCTCGGCGAAGTCGTCCGTCTCCTTCTCCGTCTGCCCGGACGCCGGCTCGTCGAGGAGCAGTACCCGCGGGTCCGTCATCAACGCGCGGGCCACCTCGACGACGCGAGCCCGGCCGGTGGGGATGTCCGAGACGTCCTGGTGCGCAACGTCGGCCAGACCCGTGAGCTCGAGCAGCCGGTCGGTCTCCGCCTCGACGTCGTACCTGCGCCGGGTGCCGCTGCGGTGGATGTCGCCGGCGACACGGAGGTTGTCCCGTACCGACAGCGACAGGAACAGCTCCAGCCGCTGGAAGGTCCGCGCCAGGCCCATGTGCGCCCGCTTGTACGGCGCCTTCCGGGTGACGTCGACGCCGTCGATCAACACCTGACCACTGGTCGGCTTCTGCAGACCGGTGACGGTGTTGAACAGTGTCGTCTTGCCGGCGCCGTTGGGTCCGATCAGGCCGGTGACGGTGCCGCGGTGCACCGCGATGCTGGCCTCGTCCACCGCGGTGTGCCCGCCGAATCGGACGGTGATGCCCCGTGTTTCGAGCAGCGGGGCGGCCGACTCCGGCAACTCATGAGACCCCATTGACAGTCAACTCCTTCACCGTTTCCGTCACGTTGGCGGCGGGCGGGACGACCGGGCTCGCCGCCGGCAGCGCCCGGACGGGCGGAACCGTCACTGCGGGCAGGCCGAGTTCGTTGTCCAGCCGGATCCGGCCCTCCTCGGTGTAGGGCTCGTCGATGCCGACCAGTTCCGGCGGCGTGGTGCGTCGCCGGGCCAGCTCCTCCTCGCCCAGGACCGCGGCGGGCATCACCATCTGGCCGATCACCGGGAGCAGGAACACCGTCGCGATGGTCAGCGACGCGAACCACCAGTTGTCGAGCATCCCGGTCAGCGCCAGCACGTACAGCACTGCCACGAACGCGGCGCCGCCGAACAGCACGGGCTTGGCGTTACGCAGGGTGCGGTAGCCCTCGACTACCTGGTGCACGCTGCCGGACGGGTTGTGCCCGACGCCGATACCGATCAGCGCGGGGCTGACCGCGGCGATGTTGCCGAGCAGCAGGTACAGCCCCTCGAGTTCGGGCTGCGCCTTCGCGAGGTTGTTGAACGAGACCATGATGATCGCGAAACCGACTCCGGCCATGACGCCGCCGAAGAAGGCGCCGCTGACATAGCCGATGCCCGCGACGACGGTCAGCATCAGCAGCGACAGGCTGATGATGATGGTGAAGCTGTCGCCGGAGACCGCGCCCATCGCACTCGACATCAGGATGCCGCCGAGGCCCGCGATGGCGGCGGAGATCATGAACACGCTGAGCTTGAGCTTGACCAGGTTCTGGCCGAGCATCGCGGACGCGGCCGGGCTGTCCTTCATCGCGGCCAGCCGCCGGCCGTAGCCGCTGTTGCGCAGCGCCACCACCGCGACGCCGAGCACGGCGAACAGCACCGTCGCGGTCATCAGGAAGGTGGTCTCGTTGTCCAGGTCGAGCGGGCCCACCTTCAGCGGCGGGATCACCAGGGAGCCACCGGTGAAGATGGAGAACTTCACCCCGAACAGCTCGTGCTCGGTGGTGTCACGCAGCACCATGTTGGACAGGAACACGCCGAACGCCATGGTCGCGAGCGCCAGGTACAGGCCACGCAGACGCAGTGCCGGCAGCGCGACCAGGCCGCCGACCAGTGCCGCCACCAGGACGCCGAGCACCACACCCAGCACGGTGAGGCGCTGCGCCAGGCCCGATCCGGAGATCCCGAAGTGGTACACCACGATCGTGGCGACCGCGCCGAACGACAGTGGCGCCAGATTCATCTCGCCCGCGTACCCGGTGAGCACGGTCAGTGACAGCGCGACGATCGCGAAGGTGATGCCGATGGTGAGCGTCGAGATCGCGGACTCCACCATGAGCAGGCGGATCAGGTACACGATCACGATCAGGGCCGCGCYCCACGCGACGGCCTTGCGCACGCTGGGCACGTGGTACCGCTCCCGGGTGCGGACGGCGGCGCCGCGCAACCGGTCCTGCGGCAGCACGATCAGCACCACGAACAGCGCGATCATCGGCAGCGAGACCCGCAGATTCGACGTCCACGTCCAGGTGGTCGGCGCGTACCCCAGCAGGTAGGTGCCGGCCAGTCCGAGCACCACGGCGCCGACGAAGGTGCGCGGGATGCTCCGCAGCCGACCGAACATCGCGGCCGCGAAGGCGTCGATCACCAACAGGGTCAACAGGTTTGCCTCGAGGGTGCCGCCGCTGATCGGGGTGACGAGGATGCCGGCGAGGACGGCCAGCATCGAGCTCAGTGCCCAGGAGAAGCCGGCGATCCGCTCGGGGTTGTGCCCGCTCAGCCGCAGCAGGTCCGGGTCGTCCACCACGCCGCGCATGGTCGCGCCCATCCGGGTGCGGGTGAAGAGCAGCCGCAGGCCCACCGCGATGGCCACGGCCGCGACGAGGCAGAGGATCTCGTGGTAGCGGACGGTGGCGCCGAAGAAGGAGACCTTGCTGTTGTCGCCGAAGAACATCGTCAGGGTGCGCGGATCCTCGGGGTGCCAGAACCACTGCGAGAGGAACAGCATGCCGAGCATGATCGAGACGGTCACCACGATCTTGGTGACCTCCGCGGTGTCCCGCAGGCCCCGCATGATGAGGAAGTACAGCGCCAGTCCCATGAGCGGACCGAAGACACCGAGCACGATCAGCAGGGCGAGCGGGGTGGGCAGGTTCCAGCCGACGCGCAGCTGCCAGTAGAGGAACGCGCCGAGCATCGCCTGGGCGCCGTGCGCGAAGTTGAAGATGCCTGAGGTGTTGTAGGTGAGCACCAGCCCGGAGGCTGCGATCGCGTACACGGACCCGAGCACGAGGCCCAGGATCGTGAACGTCACGAAAGTGTCCATGTGAGAACCCTTGTTCTAGGACGGAGGGCGGCGGAATCCGCCGCCCGCCGTCGAGAGGAGCGAACTGTGGGTCAGGCCTGCGGCTTGATCACATTCGGTCCGAGGAACTTCGTAGCGACCCGGTCGGGCCCGAGGTCCGTGCCCCAGGTCGACTGGTCGGTCTTGACCAGGTACGCGTCGTCGCACTTGAACTCGCCCGTCGCGCTGGGGAACGCCTGGGTGTACATGTCACCAGTCAGCTCGACCATCAGGCCGCACTTGGCCGGGATGTTCTTGCCGGGGTCGGTGGCCGCGTGCAGTCCGCCGCCGTCCCAGTCGTGGATCTTGGCGAGCTCGGTGACCATGCACTGACGGGTCAGGTCCGAGCCGCACTCCTTGGCCGCGGTGGCCCAGAGCAGGAATGAGGAAGTGGACTGCATGCCCAGCAGCGCGGTCTTGCCGCCCTCGGCGGAGACCAGGTCCAGGTACTTCTTGACGGCCGGGACCTTGTCCGCGTTCTCGAGCATCTGGAAGGTCATGCCGGCGTTGAGGTTGTCCAGGACGCCGCTGTCCTTGTTAAAGGTCTGCGCGGAGTTGCCGTACCAGGTGGCCTCACCGAGGATCACCGGGTCGATGCCGGCCTGGTCGATCGCCTTGAAAAAGTTGAACTCGTTGGGGACCGGCGAGCGGGAGGTCCACAGGCCCTTGACGCCGCACTGCTTGTACTTCTCGGCGAACGGCACGTAGCTGGGCTCGCCCTGGTAGTTGAGCGTGACGCCGCAGTCCTTGAGCTTGAACCCGGCCGCCTCCGCGATCGAGCGCACCTTGGTCAGCGAGGTGATGATCGTGGGCATGGTGGAGCCGACCAGGTCGAACTCGGTCTTGAGGTCGGGGCGCAGCTCGCCCATCTGGAACCACGCCGAGCCGTTCGCGTAGTCGACCGGGAACGGCACACCCTGGTAGGACATCGGGCCGTTGGCGGCCTCCGGCGAGACGGTGAACCCGGGCACCGCCGCGAGGTTGCAGGCGACGCGGGTCTGCTCGGCGGTCTGGTCCATCGCGAAGCCGTGACCGACCAGCATGAACTCCGAGCGGCAGGCCTCCTGCATGACGGTGTTGGCCTGCGTCATGGCGGCGTCGTAGTCGGTGCCGACGATCTTGCGGCCGTTGATGCCGCCCTGATCGTTGCACCAGTCGATCATCGCGGCGACGGCGTCGGACATCTCCTTGTTCAGACCGGGGCTCTGCGCGTAGCCGCGGTCGTCGCCGTATCCGATCTTGATTTCGGTGTCGGTGACGCCCTGCTCGGTCGCGCCCTTCGCGTCGCCCGTGCCACACGGCGAGTCCAGGGTGCCGAACTTCGTGTCAGACGACGCCGCCGCCTCGGTGCCCGCCGCACTGCCCCCGGCGACCGGCACGCCGGCATCCCCACCCCGGTCCGTCGCGCAGCCCGTGACAAGCGTCGCCGACAAGGCCAGCGCGGCCATCAGCTTGGCCGTGTTCTTTCGTTTCACGTTCGGTGTCTCCTTCTCGCCTGCCCGGGTGGGGCCGCACTGGTCTGGACTGGCGAACTCTCGGCCGGTGGCCATGCCGGCCCGTCGAATCAGCCGTCGGGCAACGTGTTCTGCGTCACTCGATTCGAGGAAGGTAGCCAGCGCGAACCCCCGGCCCGGGGCGGGTCCCGGTGAGTGAGACATCCGAGTGAGCCCGCCCACACGCCGACTCGGGCTGTGACGATCCACACTCCCGTCCGGGTCGACAGCGGCCTGTACACCGGTTATGGAAAAAGGGCCAGGACGATACCCGCTCCGTGTGCGGAAGCGCACTCCCAGACGGCGCCTACTGGCTCGACTTTTACGGTTTCGTAACGGAGGATCTAGCCCGTGAACGCGGAACTCATCGTTCTTCTCGTCGTGGTCGTCACAGCCCTCGGGTTCGACTTCACCAACGGCTTCCACGACACCGGCAACGCGATGGCAACGTCCATCGCCACCGGGGCACTGAGACCCAAGGTCGCGGTGGCGCTTTCCGCAACCCTGAACCTGGTCGGCGCGTTCCTCTCCGTCGAGGTCGCCGCCACCGTCGCGAAGGGCGTCGTCAACCTCGACACGGTCAGCGGTGAGGCCCTGCTGATCATCGTCTTCGCCGGACTCGTCGGCGGCATCCTCTGGAACCTGCTCACCTGGCTGTTCGGCATTCCGTCCAGCTCGTCGCACGCACTGTTCGGCGGCCTGATCGGCGCCTCGATCGCCTCGCTCGGGGTGAACGGGGTGGTGTGGGACGGCGTGCTCAGCAAGGTCGTGGTGCCCGCGATCCTGGCCCCGGTGGTGGCCGGACTGATCGCGACCGTCGGCACCTGGCTGATCTACCGAATCACCGCCAACGTCCCCGACGGCCAGAAGAACACCGGGTTCCGGCTCGGCCAGGTCGGCTCGGCCTCCCTGGTCTCACTGGCGCACGGCACCAACGACGCGCAGAAGACGATGGGCGTGATCTTCCTGGCGCTGGTCGCGCACGGGACCATCACCGCCGACACCGCGATGCCGTTCTGGGTCAAGGCCAGCTGCGCCGTCGCCATCGCCCTGGGCACCTACCTCGGTGGCTGGCGGGTCATCCGCACCCTCGGCAAGGGGCTGGTGGAGATCGCCGCGCCGCAGGGCATGGCCGCCGAGGCTTCCTCCGCCGCGATCATCCTCACCTCGAGCCACCTGGGCCTGCCCCTGTCGACGACGCACGTCGCGACCGGCTCGATCATGGGCAGCGGCGTCGGCCGCCGCGGTGCCGCCGTGCGCTGGGGCGTGGCCGGCCGGATGGGCGTCGCCTGGCTGATCACGCTGCCGTCGGCCGCGCTGATGGGTGCCGCCTGCTGGGCTGTCGCCCACTACATCGGCGGCCTGCCCGGCGTGCTGGTGGTGTTCGTGGCCCTGATCTCGCTCTCCGCCTGGATGTTCCTGCACTCGCGCAAGCAGCCGGTGGATCCGAGCAACGTCAACGCCGACTGGGAGGAGGGCGCGGTCCCGACCAAGGCCGAGACCGACCTCGCCGCCGGCCTCGCCGCCGGCGACCTGGCCGCCGTCGACTTCGCCGACATCCCGGCACCGCCGGTCGTGCCCGACACGGTCCCCGACTCCGTCACCGACTCCGTGACCGACGCCGCGATCCGAGGAAACTGACATGGATCTCCTCGTCACCACCGCCAACTCCCTGTGGCAGGTCATCCTGGTCGGGCTGCTGCTCGGCGCCGGTCTGCCCGCCCTGTTCGCCCTCGGTCTGCGCTCCCTGGCCGCCGGTTCCGACGTCGCCGCGGACGGCACCGTGACCCGCCGCCCGCTCGCGGTGGCCGGGGCTGTGGCATGTTTTGCAATCATCGTGATCGCGATCGTCGTCGGCATCCTGTTCGTGATGTCCGATTTCCTGAATCACACCTTCGGTATCGAGCTGTTCTGACGCCGATCACCGCGAGTCGAGAGGAAGTCCTCCCGTGAGTACCCCGGTCAAGCCGACCTTCCCCATGTCTGTGGTCAAGTGGCTTCGCGCCGGCTACCCGCATGGCATCCCGCCCAAGGACCGCATCCCGCTGGTGGCGCTGCTGGCCCGCAAGCTGACCGCCGAACAGATCGGCGAGGTCGCCGTCGAACTGGCGGAGGCACGCGCCGAGTTGGCCGACCCGGACGCGGCCGCCGCCCACATCACCGAGGCGGAGATCGCCTCCCACATCGCCGACCTGACCCGGACCGTCCCCTCCGAGGTCGACGTCATCCGGGTCGGCCGGGTTCTGGCCGCGGCGGGCTGGCCGCTGGCCGACGAGCATCGCCTGGCCACCGGATTCGGCCCCGACGAGACGTCCGTCGCGGACGCGGCCGCGGAAACGGATGCCGCCGCCCCGGACGCCGGTCCGTGAATCGGCCGCAGTTCCTCACCTCGATCATCGGGTGGCTGCGGAAGGGCTACCCGAACGGGGTTCCGGAACAGGACTACGTCCCGCTGATCGCGCTGCTGTGCCGCCGGCTCTCGGACGAGGAGGTGGTCGCGGTGACGGATGCGCTCATCGAGCAGGGTCAGGCGCCGATCGACCGCGTCGAGATCGGCGTGCTGATCACCCGGCTCACCGACGAGATGCCGCTCGAGTCCGACATCGCCAGAGTCAGCGAGCACCTGACGACGGGCGGCTGGCCGCACGAGGACCCCTCGATCCCGTCCTGACAGGCCAACGTGTCCCCGCACCGCCGTCGGCCCCTTCGGCATCCGAGTAGTCCCGCGACCGAAGCAAGTGGTCGACTACTCGCGTCGGTCCTGCGGAGCCCGCCGAGACTGGAGTCATCCAATCTCGTCGGGTCTGCAGAGGAGTCGTCATGACTGTCCGCAATGAGCATGCCGTGGTGATCGGCGCCGGTGTGGGCGGGTTGCTGGCGGCCCGGGTGCTCAGCGATTTCTACGCCAGGGTGACCGTCGTCGAGCGGGACCAGCCCGTCACCGAGCCGACCGCCCGGCGGTGTGTGCCGCAGGGCCGCCATGCGCATGCGCTGCTCGCCCGGGGCGGGGCCGTGATGGAGGAGCTGTTCCCCGGGTTCATCGGCGAGCTGGCCCAGTGCGGCGCCGTCACCGGGGATGTTCTCGCCAACTTCCGGTGGACGCTGAGCGGGCACCGGCTGGCTGCGGGCCGCTCCGGCATCCCGGGTGTCTGCGGGAGCCGGCCGCTCGTCGAGTGGCAGCTGCGCAACCGGGTGCGGGCGCTGCCCGGGGTCACGATCGCCGACCGGTGCGCTGCGCTCGGTGTCACCACCGACCCGAGGCGCCGGACCGTCACCGGACTGAAGGTGAGCCGCACCGCCGGCCGGACCGTCGACGACGTCGTCGACTGCGACCTCCTCGTCGATTCCTCCGGGCGCAGCTCACAGACCCAGGCCTGGCTCGAGTCGCTCGGGTACCCGAGACCGGACCAGGACAGTCTCACGATCGAGCTCGCGTACGCCACCCGCCACTACCGGCGCCGGCGCACCGACCTCGGCGGCGATCTCGGAATCGGCGTCGGCGCGACACCCGAGGCGCCGCGAGGTGGCGCGATCATCGCGCAGGAGGACGACGGCTGGATCGTGACCCTCGCCGGGTACGGCGCCGACGAACCGCCGCTGGACCCGGCCGGATTCGCCGAGTTCGCCGCGTCGCTCTCCGCTCCCGACTTCGGCGCTCTGATCGCCAGTGCCGAACCTCTCGACGACCCGGTCCGCTATCGCATCCCCACCGCGGTGCGCCGCCACTTCGACGCCGCGAGGCTGCCCGCGCACTACGTTCCGTTCGGCGACACGATCTGCTGCTTCGATCCCGTCTACGGCCAGGGCATGAGTGTCGCGGCGGCCGAGTCGCTCATGCTGCGCGAGAGTCTCGAGACGAGCGGGACGCGGCCGGTCAGGTCGTTCCTGCGGGCGGCGGCCCCGCTGCTCGACGATGCCTGGCAGACGTCCTGCGACACCGATCTGCGCATCCCTACGGTCGCGGGCACTCGCACCCGGCGAACGCGGATGGCCAACGCGTACACGGCCCGCGTGCACCGGGCGGCCGCGGCCGATCCCGAGGTCGGCGCCGCGTTCCTGCGGGTCGTCAACCTGCTCGAGCGGCCCACGTCGTTGCTGCGGCCGCAGATACTGGCGCGGGTGCTCCGGGAGAACCGTCCGTCGACCCGAACCCGTGACGTCCCGGTCCCGGTGCCGGACCGGCTCCGGGCCTGACCGCGGCGCCGCGCACCACCCCCGCTCTCGCGACCCCGCTCTGGCAGCATTGAGCCGGTGAGTTCGATGCTGCAGACCCTGCCCGTCCCGTCCGGCTCCCGGGCCGCCGAGGTGCTGCCCCGGCTGGCCCGGGCGCTCGACGGCGTCGGCCCCGCGCTGCTGCCGGTACCGGCCGACGACGCCCTCGAGCGTGCGCGCCTGACCGAGAGCCTGCGCCCCGGCGAACCGGTCGACGAATCGATCGCGCTGGTCGTGGCCACCTCCGGATCCACCGGCGTCCCCAAGGGCGCCCTGCTGAGCGCGGCCGCACTGCGGGCCAGCGGTGAGGCCACCCATGCGCGGATCGGCGGCTGGGGCGGGTGGCTGCTGGCGCTGCCCGCGCACCACATCGCCGGGATGCAGGTGCTCGCCCGGTCCGTGCTGGCCGGCACCGAGCCCGTGATCATGGACGTGACAGGGGGTTTCGACCCGGCCGCACTGCCTGCCGCGGTCGCGCGGATGGCCGGGCCCAGGCGGTACACCTCGCTGGTGCCCACCCAACTGATCAAGGCGCTCGAGGTACCCGAGGCCTGCGCGGCGCTGGCCGAACTGGACGCCGTGCTGCTCGGCGGCGCCGCCACCCCGGCTCCCGTCCGGGCCCGGGCGGAGGCCGCGGGCATCACCGTGGTGCGCACCTACGGGATGAGCGAGACCTGCGGCGGCTGCGTGTACGACGGCGTCGCCCTCGACGGGGTGCGGGTGCGCGTCGAGAACGGCCGGGTTCTGCTCGGCGGCCCGACGCTGGCGTCGGGCTACCGCGGCCTGCCGGATCACCCGGCCTTCGCCGAGCCGGGCTGGTTCCGCACCGACGACGCGGGCACGCTGACCGACGGCGTGCTGACCGTGACCGGACGACTCGACGACGCCATCTCCACCGGCGGCCTGACGGTGGTCCCGCAGGTGGTCGAGGCCGCGCTGGCCAGCCATCCCGCGGTCGCCGAGTGCGTGGTGATCGGCCTGCCGGATTCGCGTCTGGGCCAACGGGTTGCGGCGGTGGTGGTACCGGTCGCCGGCACCGAGCCGACGCTCGCGCAGTTGCGCGCCCACGTCGAGACCACGCTGGACGTCACCGCCGCCCCGCGCGAGGTGCACCTGGTCGACGTCCTGCCGCTGCGGGGACCGGGCAAGGTGGACCGGCGGGGGCTCGTCGCCCGGTTCGGCGGTCCCGCCGCGCCCTGAACGGAGAGCTCTCCCCCGGCGACGGCGGCCGCATGCGCGACGCAAGTGCCGCGCAAGGCCCGCCCCGCACAGTGGTCCCAACACCGAAGGAACCCTTCGACGTAAGGACACCCATGAACCTCTCCGCTCCCCCCGCCATCGAGGCGGTGGGGCTGGTCAAGCGATTCGGCGACCACACCGCGGTCGACGGCGTCAGCCTCACCGTCCCCACCGGCGCCGTCTACGGCGTGCTCGGGCCGAACGGCGCCGGCAAGACCACCACGATCCGCATGCTCGCCACCCTGCTGCGCCCCGACGCGGGCGAGGCCCGCATCTTCGGCCACGACGTGGTCCGCGAGCCCAACGCAGTCCGCTCGCTGGTCGGCGTCACCGGCCAGTACGCCTCGGTGGACGAGGACCTCACCGCCACCGAGAACCTGATGATCTTCTCCCGACTGCTCGGGCTCTCCCGCGCCGATGCCCGCCGCAAGTCGGCGGAACTGCTCGAGGAGTTCGACCTCGCCGAGGCCGCGACCAAGGCGCTCAAGTACTTCTCCGGCGGCATGCGCAGGCGACTGGACCTGGCGGCCAGCCTGATCGCACACCCGCCGCTGCTGTTCCTCGACGAGCCGACCACCGGGCTGGACCCGCGCACCCGCGCCCAGATGTGGGAGACCATCCGCCGTCTCGTCGCCGAGGGTTCGACGGTCCTGCTGACCACCCAGTACCTCGACGAGGCCGACCAGTTGGCCGACCGGATCGCGGTGATCGACCGCGGCGAGGTGATCGCGGACGGTACCGCCGACGAGCTCAAGGCCTCGGTCGGCGTGTCCTCGCTGCAGCTCAAGGTGGTCGACCGGGCCCACACCGAACAGACCCGGGTGCTGCTGGCCGAGTCGCTCGGGGTCGAGGTCGCCGTCACCCCCGAGGCGGGCCGGCTCACCGCCCCGCTGACCGATCCCTCCGTCACCCCCGAACTGCTGATCCGGTTGCGCGAGCACGGCATCGCGGTCGACGAGATCACCGTCAGCAAGCCGAGCCTCGACGAGGTCTTCCTCACCATCACCGGACACGGCGCGGACCAGGTCGACCCCGCAGCGGAGTCCGACACCGAACGGAGCGTCGCATGACCACCACCACCCTCGCACCCGGCACCGGGCGCACCGACACCCGTCCCCCGGCACCGCCCACGGCTCGGTCGATCAGCCTCGGCCAGTCCGTCGCGAACTCGCTGACCATGGCCTACCGCGGCCTGCTCAAGGTGAAGCACAACCCCGAGCAGCTCTTCGACGTGGTCATCCAGCCGGTGATCTTCACGGTGATGTTCACCTACATCTTCGGCGGCGCGATCTCCGGTGACGTGGCCTCGTACCTGCCGATCATCATCCCCGGAATCCTCGTGCAGACCGTCATCACCGCCTCCATCGTCACCGGCACCCAGCTGCGTGAGGACATGGACAAGGGCGTCTTCGACAGATTCAAATCCCTTCCCATCGCCCGCATCTCGCCGCTCGCGGGGGCGCTGCTCGCCGACGTCGTCCGCTACGGCATCGCCACCACGATCACATTCGTGGTGGGAATCGCGATGGGCTACCGGCCGGGTGGCGGCGTGGCCGGAGTGGTCGCGGCCGGTCTGCTGGTGATGGTGTGCGCGTTCTCGATCAGCTGGATCTTCGCCCTGATGGGCGTGCTGATGAGCAAGGCCTCCTCGGTGCAGGGCATCTCGATGCTCGTCCTGTTCCCGCTGACGTTCATGTCCAACGCTTTCGTACCTGCCGACACCATGCCCGGCTGGATGCAGGCGTTCGTGAATGTCAACCCGGTCTCGCACGTGGTGACCGCCGTCCGGGAACTGGTCAACGACGGGCATGCCGGCATCCACGTGGTGTGGGCACTGCTCGGCGCCGCGGCCGTCGTCGCGGTGATGGCCCCGCTGACCGTGCGGATGTACATGCGCAAGACCTAGCAACACGGCGGCCGGTGCCCGGGTGGGCACCGGCCACCGCCGGCGTTCCGCACGGTCAGCCGCGGGCGGTCAGCAGCTCCAGGATCTTGGCGCGCGCGCCGTGGCGCGCCCGCCGGGCGACGGCGGCCAGTTCCGCGTCGACCCGCTCCGCGCCGAGGACCGTGCGCGCCGCGTCCAGGTGCCGCACCTGTTGCATGGACGGGAAGTCCTGACGGGCAGCGACTCTGGCGGACAGGACGAGCAACCTCAGCCCCGCCTCCGGGTCCCGTCCGGTCGCGATGTCGAAGCTGCCCACCGCGCACGCGACCCCACCGGTCTGCGGCAGGTCGGGATAGCCGTCGGGTCCGAGGCGCTGCGCCACCAGGCGCGCGCACAGGTCGACCAACTCCGAGATCTCCGCGGCCCGGCCGGCGAGCACGTGCGCGGCGACCGCGGCGGCGGCCACCATGAAGGTGAACGGATCGGGGCTCCCCGTCGTCGCCGGCCACCCCGCCAGGTCGAGGGCACGGCGGTACCCACGCAGGCCGGCGTCGACCGCGCCGTCGGCGAGGTCCGCCTCGGCAAACGCGGCGGCGATCGAGGATGCGCTCTGGTGGTCACCGGGCGCCGCGGCCCCACCGGACGCCGGGGCTCCACCGGACGCCGCTCCCGTACCGGACGAGGCGCCCGGCGGCTGCGCGCCGTCGAGTTCGCGACGGGCCTCCTCCACTCGTCCCGCGCCGACCAGGGCGGCCCCGATGTAGCTGCGCAGCGTGGTGCTCTCCTCGAATGCATGCAGGTCCCAGAGGATCTCGGCGGCCTGTCGGTAGTAGCCGACCGCCTCCCCGTAGCGCGCGGACTGACCGGCCAGGCTGCCGAGGTGCTGGCACACCATCGCCAGGCCCCAGACGTCGCCCTCGGCCCGCGCGAGCTCCAGCGCGGCCAGGCCGTCCGCCTGCGACCCGTACAGGTCGCCGTTGTTCTCCCGCAGGTTTGCCCGAGCCATGAAGGCCGCGCTCCGGGTCGACGGATCCGGTGACCGCACCGCGTGAGCAAGCCTGCGCGCCATCCCCTTTCCCGACGGCGGCATCACCATCAACGAACCGTCCAGCCGCAGCGCCGGGTCGATGTCCGTGCGCGTCGCGAGGACCCGGCGCAGCATGAACCGCGCCACCGCCAGCTGCCTGCTGACCCCGCCGAATGCCATATGGGCCCCCGCCATCAGGTAGGTCAGCACGAGGAGGTTCCCCGGCACGTCCTCTGGGCCGTAGGCCCGCGGGTCGATGTCGAGGATCCGCGGCGCCAACGCGATCACCTCCGAGTGCGCACCCCGCGAGGACCACAGCGCGCCGAGCACCGGGAACACCGTCAGGGCCGTCCGCCCGTCGCCGACGGACAACGCGTGCCGCAGCGCCGCGAGCAGGTTGTCGTGCTCGGCCTCGACTCGATGCGAGGCGAGGCGGAAACCTGTGCTCCGCTGAGGAACTCGCGCACCGCGGCGAGGCAGAACTCCTCAGCCCAGGCCGAGGTGCGTGCCGCCACCTGGTCCGCCTCCCCCGCCCGCGTCAGTTGCTCGTCGCCGAACTCACGGACCGTCTCGAGCATGTGGTAGCGCAGCCCGGGCGAGTCGGGGCCCTCGACCACGGACAGCATCGACTGGTTCACCAGGCCCTCGAGGGCCGCGGCGAGGTCGGCCACCTCGCCCCACTGCGCCACGGCGGCGGCCCCGTCGAGGGTGAAACCCGCCGGGAACCGGCACAACCGGCGCAGCGCCGCCCGCTGGTCGGGTTCGAGCAGGTTCCAGCTCCACTCGATCACCGCGTGCAGCGTGCGATGGCGTTCGGGCGAGGTCCGGTCGCCGGAACGCAGCAGCGCGAACCGGTCGACGAGCCGGGCGTTGATCTCGGGCACGCTCATCGTGCGCACCCGGGCCGCCGCGAGCTCGATGGCCAGGGGCAGCCCGTCCAGGGTCCGGCACAGCTGGGCCACCTCGACCGGGTCGAGCCGTACCGACGGCCGGACCGCCTGCGCGCGGGTACGGAAGAGTTCGGTGGCGGGCGATCCGGACTCGTCGATCGTCAACGGCGGCAACGGGTACACCGACTCCGCCGTGATCGCCATCGGCGCCCGGCTGGTGGCCAGCACGGTCAGGTGCTCGCTCGCCGACACCAGGTCGGCCACCACGTCCGCGACGTCGTCGACCAGGTGCTCGCAGTTGTCGAGGATCAGCAACGACGGCCGCGCCGACAGCGCGTCGCGAAGCCGGTCGCGGGCACCGTGCAGCCGGGCCCGCGTCAGTCCGGCACCCGGCGTGACCTCCACCTCGCTGAGCCCGAGCGTGCCGCTGATCGCCGCGACCAGGTCCTCGCCGCTGCGCAGCGAGGCCAGCTCGATCAGTGCGACCGGAATCCGCTCCGCGGCACGTGAACCGAGTGCGTGCGCGACCCGGGTCTTGCCCGTCCCGCCCGGCCCGAGGACGGTGACCACCCGCGCGACCTCCATCAGGTCCTCGATCGCGGCCAGGTCTGCGTCGCGGCCGAGCAGCAGGTTCGGCGCGGCCCGCAACCCGACGGAGTTCGGAACCGGCCTCGCGCCGCCGGCGCCGGGCGCGTCGGGGCCTGGCCGCACCCGGACCGCTGCCCCCAGCCCGCCGGTGAGCACGGCCCGGTTCAGCTCGACGAGCCGCGGAGACGGGTCGGCGCCGAGCCGGTCCACCAGCCGGCCGCGCAGACCGGCGAACACGTCCAGCGCGTCGCCGGTGCGGCCGAGCCGGTAGAGCACGGTCATCAGCTGCTCGTGCGCGTTCTCGTCCAGCGGGGCGCGTTCGGCTCGCTCGCGCGCCAGCGGCAGCGCCTCGTCCAGTTCCCCCGCGGCCACGAGCGCGGCCAGCTCGACCGCCGCCAGCGCGGTCGACCGCGCGGCGGCCTCCGCGCCGAGGTCGCGCGCCAGGTCGCCGTCGGGCAGGTCCGCACCGGGCTCGCCTCGCCACAGGGCCACGGCCCGGCGAACCGTGTCGACCGCCTCGCGCGGTGCGCCCTCGGCGAGCTGCTGCTGCGCCTGCTGTTCCCACACCCGGGCCAGTGTCAGGTCGACCTGGGTTCGGGCGAGCTCGAGTCGGTAGCCGGCGGGACCCATCTCGATCGCGCCCTCGGGCAACGCCGCCCGCAGCCGGGAGATCTGGGTGTGCAGAGCGTTGCTCGGCGAGCGCGGCGGGTCATCGCCCCAGACGTCCTCGATCAGTGCCTGCGCGGTCCGGGCGCGGCCGGGCCGACGGGCCAGCGCCACCAACAGGCTGCGGGCCCGCGCTCCCGGCAGTGGAACCAGGCCGCCGTCGCGGCGCGTCGAGACCTCGCCCAGCAGTGCCACCTCGATGTCTGCGGGCGACCTGGTCGCGGCGACACTCGTATCCGGATTCACCGGCGCCCATGCTAGTGCCCCGCCGGAGCGCGGGCACCCGGTGATCGACGGTCCGTGCCGCGACCCGTACGAGCGGGTGCGAGGATCGACGCATGGCTTCTGTCTCCGAATGGATCGAAGGTGCCCGCCCGCGCACCCTGCCGAATGCGATCGCCCCGGTACTGGTGGGGACCGGCGCGGCCGCCTCGATCGGCGGTGCCGTGTGGTGGAAAGCCGTGCTGGCATTGGTGGTCTCGATGTCGCTGATCGTCGGCGTCAACTTCGCGAACGACTACTCCGACGGCATCCGCGGCACCGACGACGAGCGGGTGGGTCCGCTGCGCCTGGTCGGCTCGAAGGTGGCCTCCCCCGCCGCGGTGAAGGGTGCCGCCTTCGGCTGCTTCGCCGTCGCCGCGGTGGTCGGCGTCGTGCTGGCACTGACCTCGGCCTGGTGGCTGATCCTGGTGGGCGCGGTCTGCATCCTCGGCGCCTGGTACTACACCGGCGGCCGGAACCCATACGGGTACAGCGGGTTCGGCGAGATCGCCGTGTTCGTGTTCTTCGGGCTGGTCGCGGTGTGCGGCACCCAGTTCGTGCAGGCCGGCCGGGTGGACTGGGCCGGCCTGGTCGCGGCCGTCGCCGTCGGGTCGTTCTCCAGTGCGGTGCTGGTCGCGAACAACCTGCGCGACATCCCCACCGACACCGAGTCCGGCAAGAACACCCTCGCGGTGCGGCTCGGCGACGCCCGCACCCGAACCCTGCACCTGGTGCTGCTCGCCGTGCCGTTCGTGATGACGCTGGCGCTGGTCGCCCGCACCCCCTGGGCCCTGGTCGGGCTGCTCGCGCTGCCGCTGGCGGCCAAGGCGAACGCCCCGGTCCGGTCGGGCGGCCACGGCATGGCGCTGATCCCGGCACTGGCCGGCACCGGGCTGACCATGCTGGTCTGGGGCGCGGTCACCGGGCTGGCGCTCGGGCTGGGCTAGTCCGTCAGCCGGCCAGGACAAGCCGCCTGCCCTCCGTTTCGATCTGATCGTCCGAGACCAGTTCGAGCGCCAACGGAGGATCCCTTGCGGCACGCCTGTGACGGCCGTTACATTCTGCCTCCACAGCTGTCGATACAGGCTGTAACGACTAACCCTACGGAGGCTCCCTTGCCGACACCGACACGGATCACCCGCAAGTGCGCCGCGGCCCTCGCCTTCGCCACACTTGTGGCTGTCGGAGCAGGCGCGCCGCACGCGGCCGCGGACCCGCCCGGAATCGACTCGTACTACGCGCAGACCGGCTGGGCGACCCTGCACGGCGACGCCGGAAACCGCAAGGCAGTCCCCGTCTCACCGGGCGACGAGTACACGTCCGCCTGGTCCGGACTGGCCGATGCGTCGGTGCTCACGGCCCCGGTGGTCGGCCCGGACGGGACCACGTATGTCACCACCGGACTCGGCCCCGGCCGGTCGAACCTCTATGCGTACGCACCCGATGGCACGTTGCGGTGGCAGTCCCCCGCATGGCAGAACGCCGACGACTTCGACAGCTGCGCCGTCCTGCAGAGTCCGCTGGTAGCCCGCAACGGCGACCTGTACGTCAGTGACTGCAACCAACTTTGGGCGTTCCACCCGGACGGCCAGGTGAAGTGGACGATCGCGTTGCCCGACGCGGTCCCCGGTTCCCCGTGGCAGGAACCCGGCCGGGCAACCCCGTTCCGGCCGCTGGTCACCGCCCAGTTCCTCGCTGACGGCTCCGTCATGGGCATCACGACCTGGAACAAGGTGGTGGTGGTCGACCCCGAGACCGGAGCATTGCGGGCACCCGTGACCCAGTTGCCGGCCACCGCTGCGCCGGCGGCAAACCAGCCCCAGCCCCCCACTCTTCTCGGCGGCGGACTGCTCGATCCCGAACTCAGGGCCCCGGCCTGGGAACTGTTCTGGGGCGGCACCATGCCACAGGGCAACACGCCGTCGGTGTCCGACAAGACCGGCCGGATCTTTGCCGTCGCATCGGACATGACGCAGGGGTACGTCTACGGAATCGACTATGCCCCCGGCGCGAACGGTGCGCCGGGCGGGTTCACGCTCGCCTTCAGCGCACCCGTCGGTTCGGGCAGCGGTTCGAGTCCGACCATCTCCGCGGACGGTAGCGCCGTCTACGTGACCGACAACGCCGGAATCCTCTACGCGGTCGAGAGCAACGACGGAGCGGTCCGTTGCACCGCCGACGCGGGCAGCAACGGGGGCTCGCCGACCGCCGCCCCGGACGGGCACATCTACCTGCTCGGCGACCAGGGCAAGAGCCTGACGTCGTACGACGGGCAGTGCCGGCAACTGTGGAGTGGCGACTACTCTGCGCTCGCGAAGGAGACGCTGCCGACCAGCCCGACGCTCGGGGAGCCCGCCTGGATCGTCGGCGGAYCGCCGACCATCACGGACAACGGGCTGCTCGCACCGATATCGCTCGGCTACAGCGTCCCGCTCGGCCCCGGCGCCGCTCCGTTCGTGGCAACGGACTTCCGGCTCGTGAAGATCAACCCGGCGAACGGCACGATGGAGAAGGTTCTCGCACCACAGGCCGGTGAGAGCGACGGGTTCACGGTCCCGAACACGATGAACGGCCTCGTCGTCGTCGGGTACGGCGCGATCGGAACCTCGTCGATCGAACCCGCCCGTGCGGCAATCGATCCGCGGTTGCCCGAGGGGCACAAGATGCCCCCGCTCCGCGGCGGTGTCGAGGCCTTCCTTCCCGTCGGCGCCCCCGGGGCCGGGTCGTCCGGATCCAGTGGCTCGTCGGGGTCGAGTGGGTCGTCCGGCAGTGCGGACATCGGCAGTATCTTCGGCAGCTGACCGTCCACCCCGACATCGAGTGCGGCTGACCGTCCGTGTGCACCGGCACACGGACGGTCAGGACCGATCTGATGTCACAGCGCCGAGCAGACGAACGGCGCCACCCCGGCGTACGCGACGGCAATTGCTCCTCGCGCGTGCACGGCGGCCTCCGGGTGGTTGGCGACCTGTCCTACCGGTGGGTCGTCGCCGGTCCGGTCAGCGTTTCGCGGACGGGAACACCGCGGTGAGCACGAAGTTCACGACGGAGATGATCAGGGCACCCCACACCGCCGTCCAGAATCCCTCGACGGAGATGCCCCAGTCGGTGGACTCGGTGATCCACGAGGTCAGCATCAGCATCAGCGCGTTGATCACCAGCGTGAACAGGCCGAGGGTGAGGATCAGCAGCGGCAGCGACAGCAACTGCACCAACGGCTTGACGAAGGCGTTGACGACGGTGAACACCAGCGCGATGAACAGCACCACCCACAGCCCCGAGTAGTCACCCGACGGGGTGGCGATGTCGATGCCGTTCACCCACTGCGCGGCCAGCCAGATCGCGACAGCGTTGATCACCAGACGTATCAGAAAGCTCATGCCCAGGATGCTAATCCGCCGTCGACGTATCCCCGGTGTGCAGAGTCACCGCCCGTCCCAGATCACAGTCGCCACCGAGCTGTTGTCCTACCGATGTTCACCGTCTCGCCACCACTCTGCGCGGAATCGGACAACCGGAAGTGTGAGCCTCGTTTGAGCCGATTCGGACGATTGATCACGTTTCGGGACGACGAGCGTCCCGGAGCCCTTCTGAGATGAGTGGTGGTACCGGTGCGTCGCAAGGTGTGTCTGTTCGGTGTCGACGGAGTGCGCGCGGACATCGCGCTCACGGAGCGCGGCATGCCGTGGCTCGCGAAGCTTGCCGACGCGGGTCGTCGGCACGAGATGACCGTCGAGCCGCCCACCCTGTCGGGCCCGAGCTGGTCCACGATCCTGACGGGTGCCTCGTACCCGGAACACGGGGTGCTCGACAACAGCTTCGTCGGCAAGCGCCTGGCCGCCCACCCCGACCTGCTGAGTCGGGCCTTCTACGCCGATCAGACGACGACCACATTCGCGGCTGCGAGCTGGCCGCCGCTCGTCGCCGCCGGAGGGCTCGGGCCGGTCGTCCACGAGCGGCGCGAGCAGGCGGTCGCCGGCCTGCATCGCGTGGTGGTGCGCGACGGCGAGACCAACGGGTACCCGGAGGCCGACGCCCAGATCATGGCCCAGGCTCGGTGGATGCTCGTCAACGAGGGGCCGGACGTCAACTTCGTCTACTTCTGCTCGGCCGACGATGCCGGGCACCTGCACGGCGCCCGGTCCGACGAGTACGGCGTCGCCCTTGCGCTCGTGGACTCGCACCTGCGGACCCTGACGGAATGCATCGCGGCCCGGGCCGAATCCCTGGACGAGGACTGGCTCTTGGTCGTCACCACCGATCACGGCCACCTCGACTCCGGGGGGCACGGCGGCGCAAGTGACGAGGAGCGAGCATCGTTCGTCGTCACCCACCGGTTCGGGCGCCCCGATGTCGAGTGGCCGGATCGTGTCGAGCCGGCCGAACTGACGCCGCTGATCCTCGACTACCTGAATCAGTAAGTCCTGTCCGCCATTTCGCTCCCTATTCACCTGACGGACAGCAATCCTCAACCACGGCACCACATTCGGTCCACCTCTGCTGGCTAATTTTTCCGGGTACCCGAAAAGTCCGTTGTGCGGCTTTTCCATTGACTGAGGAGTACCCCTTGCTCTCGCTCGTAGCACTCGACATGGCCGGCACCACCATCGACGAGGGCGGTGCCGTGTACGCATCGCTGAAGAAGACCGTCGAGGCCGTGACCCGCACGACCCTCAGCGAAGAGCAGTTGCGGTCGGCGATGGGCGCGAACAAGCGCGACGCCATCCGGGCCTTCCTCGACGAGTTCGGCATGGACTCCTCGACGGCGACCGTGGAACAGATGTACCAGGACTTCCGGGTCGAACTGGTGTCGGYGTACGTCGCCCATCCGCCGAAGGCACTGCCGGGTGTCGAGGACGCGTTGGCCCGCCTTCGCGCCAACGGCATTCGGGTCGCGCTGACCACCGGCTTCAGCCGCTCGATCGCGGCACTGATCCTCGACAACATCGGCTGGACGGTCGGCGAGGGCCCGGAGCACACCGTGGACCTCGTGGTGACGGCCGACGACGTCGCCGCGGGCAGGCCCGCGCCGGACCTGGTCCTGCACGCGATGGAGGTCTTCGGAATCGAGGACCCGCAGCAGGTGCTCTCGGCCGGTGACACCGAGCTGGACCTGGTCTCCGGCACGAATGCAGGCGCGCGCTTCGTGGTCGCCGTCAGCACCGGTGCGCAGTCCGTCGAGTTGCTGCAGACCTTCCCCCACACGGACGTCTGCGACGTGCAGGACCTGCCCGAGCTCCTCGGCGTCTGACGCCGGCGTCAGCACCGAACACGGGAATCGTCATGTCTCGATCAATGTCACAAGATCAGTTCGACCTGGCGGTGGTCGGGTCGGGCATCGTCGGCCTCGCCCATGCGGCCCTCGCCCTGGACCGGGGGCTCCGCGTCGTGGTCGTCGAGCGTCACGACCGTCCGGTGGGCGCGTCGGTCCGGAATTTCGGGCACGTCGGCATCACCGCGCAGAGCGGGGAGGGCCTCGCGTACGCGAAGGCCGGGCGCAGGCACTGGCTGAACTTCGGTGCCCGCGCGGGGTTCTGGGTCGGCGAGCTGGGCACGCTGGTGGTGGCCCGGGCAGACGACGAGGTGGAACTGTTGCGGGAGTTCGCATCCCAGCGCGACGGAGAGGTCGCGCTGCTGGACCGCGACGCGGTTTCACGGCATGCCTCGATCAAGGACCCGGCATTGCGGGGCGGCGCCCTGTTCACCGAGGACGTCCGGGTCAGCTCCCCCGAGGCCATCCCCGCGCTGGCCCGCTACCTGTCCGAGGAAGGTGTCGAGTTCCGCTTCCGGACCAACGTCACCGGCCTCGACGAGGGTGTGGTGCACACCAGCAGGGGCGAGATCCGGGCCACCGAGATCGTGGTTGCCGTCGGACACGACACCGACATGCTCAGCCCGAGCACGGCCGAAGAGATCGACCTGCAGCGCTGCTCCCTGCACATGCTCGAACTCGACTGCCCGACCGGCTCGCACTTCGACCCGGTGCTGCTCACCGGGCTGTCCGTGCTGCGCTACAAGGGACTGAGCGGATGCGCTGCGGCACAGGAGGTCCGGGCCCGGATCGAACGGACAACACCCGACCTGTTCGAACTCCTGGTGAACCTCAAGATGTCACAACGCCCCAACGGCCGGCTCGTCGTCGGCGACACCCACGTCTACGGACACACCCACGACCCGTTCCGCGACGAGGCCATCGACGACGTGCTGCTGCGCGAGTTCCGGCAACTGCTGGGCGCGGACCTGACCGTGCGCCGACGTTGGACCGGCGAGTACGCCTCGTCCACGCAGGTCGACTTCCTGATCGCCGAGCCCACTCCTCGGGTCCGCTACGTCAGCGTCACCAACGGCACCGGCATGACCACCGCGTTCGGGCTCGCAGAGCACGTGCTCGAGGCCGCGCTCACACCTGCCGCGGCCCGCTGAACACCACGCCCACAACCTTCGCAGACGAGAGAAAGCACTATGAAGCGTCCCAATTCGAGATCGGTCCTCGTCGCGCTCGCCGCGGCCGTGACCTTGTCCCTGACCGGTTGTTCCGCCACCGGTGACACGTCCTCGGACGGATGGCGCACCGCCGAGTCCGCGGCGGCCGGTGGCGGCATGGACGCCCTGGTCGAGGCTGCCCAGGCCGAGGGCAAGTTGAATGTGATGGGGCTGTACCCGACCTGGGCCAACTACGGCGAACTGCTCGACGCGTTCTCGGCGAAGTACGGCATCGAGGTCGTCAACGACACCTCGCAGGGCACCAGCCAGGACCAGGTCAACGCGATCGAACAACGCATCGGCCAGGACCGCTCGCTGGACTACCTCGACACCGGCATCCCGTTCGCCGACGCCGCCGCCGCCAAGGGCCTGCTGGCCTCGTACACCCCCGTCGGCGCAGCTCGACTGCCGGCCGCCATGCACCAGCAGGACCGGCAGTGGACGAGCCAGTACGGCGGCTACATGAGCATCGGCTGCGACGCCTCCCGGGTGCGTACCTGCCCGACCTCCTTCGCCGCACTCGCCGACCCGCAGTACCGAGGCCAGGTGGCCGCACTGGAGGACCCACAGACCGGGAACATGCAGTTCAACGCAGTCTGGGCAATGTCGCTGGCCAACGGCGGTTCCCTCGACGACATCACCCCCGGCATCGAGTTCATCGGCTCGCTCGTGCGCAACGGCAACCAGGCCCCGGTGACGCCGAACAACGGCACCATCGAGCGCGGCGAGACCCCGATCGTGGTGGCATGGGACTACACGAACATCGCCTCCGCGGAAGAGCTGAAGTCCGCCGGCATCCCGTTCGAGGTACACGTACCCACCGATGCCCTGTGGTCGGAGTACTACGCGGCCTCGATCAACGCCGACGCCCCGAACCCGGCTGCCGCGCGGCTGTGGATGGAGTACATCTTCAGCGACGAGGGCCAGAACATCTTCCTCGCCGGCAAGACCCGCCCGGCCCGGATGGAGGAGATGCGGGCGTCGGGCACCCTGGACCCGAACGCCGAGGCGGCGCTGCCGCCGGTCACCGGTGCCGCGACGCTGGCCTCCGCGGCCCAGCGGGAGGCCGCCAAGAAGACCCTGAACGCCAACTGGGACGAGACGGTCAACAGATGAGTCCGCAGCCTCGGGTGGGCCGGCTGCCGGCCGCACTGCAGGGGATCTCGGGCCTGATCCCCTTCCTCGCCTTCACCGCCGTCTTCCTGGGGCTGCCCCTCGTCGGCCTGGTCGTCTCGGCCTTCCTGATCACCGACCCCGACAACCCACGGTCGAAGGTGTTCTCGCTGGACAACTTCCGGGCCAGCTTCACCGGCTCGGCGGGTGACGCCATGCTCACCAGCCTCGGTGTCAGCCTGGTTGCCGCTACCATCGCCACCGTCCTCGGCGTCCTGCTCACCCAGGCGATCGTGTACACCGGCTCCGAACGCCTGCAGAAGGTCACCACGGTGCTCTCGAGCGTGCTCGCCAACTCCGGCGGGGTCAGCCTGGCATTCTCGTTCATCGTCGTACTGGGCAGCACCGGCGTGCTCACCCGTCTGTTCAACCTGGACGAGACCTCCTTCAGCCTGTACAGCGCGGCCGGACTGGTGCTGATGTACCAGTACTTCCTGATCCCGACGATGGTCATGGTCAGCTACCCGACCATGGTTGCGCTGCGCCAGGAGTGGAAGGACGCGGCCGCGGCCCTGGGCGCGACGCCGCGGCAGTTCTGGCGCACCGTGGGCGTCCCGATCGTGCTGCCGGCGGTGACCAGTGGCTTCGTGCTGCTCTTCGGCGCCTCGCTGGCCACCCACGTCTCGGCCGCGGCCCTGGTCGGGGGCGCGGGCTTCTCGCTGATCACCCTCAAGATCGCCGGCGCCCTGTCCGGCGGCAACGCCGCGGGCCTCGAGAACGTGGCGATGGCCATGAGCGTGAACCTGGTGCTCATCGCGGCGGTGACGCTGCTGGCGTACCTGCCGCTGCAACGAAGGAGCCGGGCATGGCTGTCGTAGACGAGCGGCCGGCCCCGGGCCTCCTCGACGCCGATGTGGCATCCCCGGTCGCCCGGCCGGTGCCGGACGCCACGGCCTCCCGTCGGCCACGGCTGCCTCGGTTACCGCGGGTCGTGCGGGTACCGCGGGCGGCGGCGTGGGGACTGATCGCCGTCGTCGCGCTCTACTTCGCGGTACCGATGATCGCCTCGCTGCAGTACAGCGTGTGGTTGCCGAACCGGGGCTGGACGTTCGCCGCGTACCTCGACGCGTTCTCCTCGAACGGGGTGATGACGGCGCTGGTGTTCTCCGTCGGGCTGGCACTGGTCTCGGTCGCGGGCCTGGTCGGGCTGCTGGTGCCGACGATGGTCTACGTCCACCTGCGGGCACCGCGGTTTCGCACCCTCGTCGAGGTGATCTGCACGCTGCCGCTGGTGATCCCGGGGATTGCCCTGGTTGCCGGGATCACCGCAACGCTCAAGTACGGCTCGAGCTTCGGACGCGGGTCGGCCCCGGCCGCCGTCAGCCAGTTCCTCCAGCACCCGAGCTTCCCGATCGTTCTGGTCGGCACCTACATCGTGATGCTGCTGCCCTTCACCTATCGGGTCCTCGACGCCGCGTTGACCGCCGTCCCGCTGCGCACACTGATGGAGGGCGCACGCAGCCTCGGCGCCCCGACCCGAACCGCCATGGTCACCGTCCTGCTGCCGAACATCGTTCCGGCGCTGTGGTTCTGCCTGTTCTTCGGGCTGTCCGCCGGGATGGCGGAGTACACCGTCTCCGCCACCCTGGGCTACCACACACTGTCCGTCGAGCTACTGACGCTGGCCGGCAACAACTTCCGCAGCTCCATCTCGCTGTCGCTGCTCGTCACCCTGCTCAGCTGGGCCCTGATGATCGTCGTCATGCTCAGCGCCACCCGTGCCACCAAGGCCAGGAAGGTACAGCCGTGAGAAACCACTTCAGCCCACACCACGGGGCCGGCGCCGAGGTCGAATACGTCGGCGTCACCAAGAAGTTCGGAGACAACACCGTCCTCGACAGCCTCGACCTGCGGATCGAGCCGGGCGAGTTCGTCGCACTGCTCGGCCCATCGGGATGCGGGAAGACCACCGCGCTGCGCATCCTCGGCGGGTTCGAGACGCCGACCACCGGAATCGTGAAGATCGCCGGTGCGCCGGTGACCGACGTGCCCGCGCACCGCCGCGGCGTCGGGATGGTGTTCCAGTCCTACAGCCTGTTCCCACACCTGACCGTCGCACAGAACATCGCGTACGGGCTCGCGCTGCGGAAGGCACCGCGTGCCGAGAGAACCGCGCGGGTGCGCGAGTTGCTCGACGTCATCGGCATGCGCGGCTTCGACGACCGGTACCCAGCCCAGCTCTCCGGCGGACAGCAGCAGCGGGTGGCGCTGGCGCGGGCACTGGCCACGAGCCCGGGAATCCTGCTGCTGGACGAGCCTCTCTCGGCCCTGGACGCCCAGGTGCGGGCGTCGCTTCGCGAGGAGATCCGACAGATCCAGCTACGGCTGGGGGTGACTGTGCTGTTCGTGACCCACGACCAGGAGGAGGCCCTGGCGATGGCCGACCGAGTGGCCGTGATGCGCGCCGGCCGGATCGAGCAGATCGCGTCCCCCACAACGCTGTACAACGACCCCGCCACCGAGTTCGTCGCCACCTTCGTGGGGACCACCAATGTTCTGGAGATTCCTCGCGGCGCACCGATTCCGAGCGTGTGGCAGCCGCGGCGGTCGCAGTCGCCAGACAAGTTGTTCGTCCGGCCGGAGGCATTGAGCTGCGAACCCAGCGCCTCCGGAGCGGGTGAGGTGGTGGGGCATCTGTTCATGGGGTCGACCACCCGCGTCACCGTCCGAACCGGCGTCGGCGAGCACCCGGTGCGGATCGACCTGCCGTCCCACCTGGCCATGGCAACCCCGGTAGGTCAACGGGTCGACATTCGCCTGCGCAGGCGGCCGGCGCTGAGGGAAGACGCCGCGGGGAATGCCGTCGCCTCACCGGGACTCGTGGCTGTGAGCTAGTCGACCGGCGCTGCCATACTCGAGTCCGCTGCTGCGCCTGCTGACCGACGACGGCAGGACGAGCAGCCGAGAGGTGGCGCCACACATGCTGATCCGTCCTGCAACCGACAGTGACCTCGCCCTGCTGCCCGCAATCGAGGTGGCGGCCGGTGAGGCCTTCCGCGCGCTCGGCATGGACGCCGTGGCCGACGACGCACCCCCGACCGTCGAGGACCTGGCGGCGTACCAGGTCGACGGCCGGGCCTGGGTCGCGGTCGACGCCGCGGACCGCCCCGTCGGCTACGCGCTGGCCCTGGAGGTCGACGGCGGCGCCCACCTCGAGCAGGTCACGGTGCACCCCGCGGCGGCCGGGCACCGGATCGGCTCGGCCCTGATCGACGAGGTGGACCGCTGGGCGGCCGGGCATGGGCTGGCGTGGCTGACCCTGACCACCTTCGTCGACGTCCCCTGGAATGCGCCGTACTACGACCGACTCGGGTTCCGGGCGATGGCGGCGGAGACGTTGCCCGCCGGGTTGCGGTCGATCCGCGAGCACGAGCGCGCGCACGGTCTCGACGCCTGGCCGCGGGTCACCATGCGGCGCGCGGTCGGCGGCACCGGGTAGGCGGGCCGGGATTGCCCAGGTGGTACCGACCGGCGCGGGCGCGTAATACTGGGAGGGTCGTCCGGCACCGGAGTTCGAGCGCACGGGAGTCCGGGCGTGTGATCACCGAGGGCAAGGAGCCCATCATGAGCACACTCGTCATCGTGCGATTCCTCGTTGCGGACATTTCGGCGGCCAAGAAGACCCTCGCCGACAACGCGGCACTGCTCGAAGAAATCGGTACCGAGGCCAAGAAGAGCGGCGCCCGGCACCACCGGTTCGCCGAGGGCATCGGCGAACTCGTCGCGATCGACGAATGGGACTCCGTCGAGGCCTTCCAGAACTTCTTCGACGACAACCCGAAGATCGCCACCGTCACCAAGAAGGCCGGCGCCCAGATGCCGCCGTCCCTGGAGTTCCTCGCCGGCGTCGAGGCCGCGGGCACCTTCTGACCGGGCGGGCCCGGTCCTAGGCCGCGCGGTCGAGCAGCGCGAGTACCCGGCCCCGCAGCTCGGCGGGTGTCAGGTGTCGGGCGATCACCGCGGCCGCGTCGTCGTCGCCCCCACGGACGACGCCCAGCAGCAGGTGCTCGGCGCCGATGTGACCGTCCTTGCGGGCCAACGCCTCTCGCAGTGACAGCTCGATCGCCTTCTTCGCACCCGGGGTGAACGGGATGTGCCCGCTCCCCTTCAGCCCGAACCAGCCGCGCCGCTCCGTGGTCTCCGCCGACTCCGCGCGGTCGAGCGCGTCCTCGCCGAAGGTGGCGTCGAGGCTCTCCCGCACCGCGTCGAGGTCGATGCCGATCGACCGCAGCGCCGCCGCGTCCTCCTCACCGAGGGCCTGCCCGCCGCGTCGGCGCGCGACCTCCGCGCGGGTGTCCGCGATCGTGAGCCCGGTGTCGGAGAGGTCCGCCCCGAGCGGAGTGCCCGCGGCGCCGACCAGCACGCCGAGCAGGAGGTGCACGACCTCGATCCGGGGCGCCTTCAGCGCCTTGGCCTCGGCCTGCGCGTCGATCACGGCCTCGCGGGCCTGCGTCGTGAACCGTTCGAACATGGGACTACCGCCCTCTCCGGTTGTGCTTCTGGTGGACCGCCTGCCTGCTGACCTCGAGCGACTCCGCGATGGCCTGCCAGGACCAGCCCTGGTCGCGGGCGTTCTGTACCTGGATGGCCTCGAGCCGTTCGAGCAGTCGGCGAAGGGCAAGGACGGCCCGGAGCCCGACCTTCGGGTCGGGACTGCCTGCCGCCGCCGCGAGTGACGTTGCCTCGGTCATGTTGTCAATTTAGATTGACAACATGGAGGCGTCAAGAGAGGTTGACAGATCGGGGTCGGCTGGGACCGCGGCTACGGTGGTGTCCAGCCCGTCCGACCGACCCCGAGGAGCCCAGCCGATGTCCGTGTTCGACGCCACCCTGCCCAAGACCGCCACCTCCGCGCTTGCCGCGGCGGGACTCGTCGGCGGCTACGCCGTGGCCCGGCAGACCGAGAACCGGCAACTCGGCGGCGCGGTCCTCGCCGTCGTCGGCGCCGTGTGCACCACCAACTGGGTGCGGACCTCCGGCGCGGCCCGCGGGGCGGCCCTGCTGGGCACCTACGTGGGGGCGTTCGGCGCGTCCCACCCGCTGGCGAAGAAGATCGGCGCCTGGCCGTCCGTCGGCGCTGTCGCCGTCGGTACCGCGCTCGTCGCGCAGCTGGTCAGCAAGGGCTGACGCCGCCCCGGGCCCGTCCTACGAGCCCGAGTTGCCGAGAGACTTCGGGGTGATGCGCGCGACGATCGCGTGGATCGCGCCGTCCCGGACCTCGAAGGTCTCGACGATCTCGACGGTCATCAGCCGGGCCCCGGCGATCCCCGCGTCGAGCAGGTAGCGGGTCGACACCACGTCCCCGGACTCGGACATCTCGAGGTCCCGGATGCCCTGGATGACCCGGTACTGCGGGCCGTGCGCGAGGTCCCACGTCATCTGCGAACCGGAGAACCCGGTCTTGAGGCCCGCCTCGACGCGGGTGGCGCGGGGGGCGAACCGGACGGCGCTCGAGTCGTGGGAGATCAGCGCGTCGATGTAGGCGCGGGCCACCGCCTCCCGGGCGGAGTCGGGGCGTGACGGGTCCGCGGAGATCGCGGGGCCTCCGGCGACGCGGCCGGAGGTCCGCCCGGCGGCGACCAGGGCGACGACGGCGGCCGTGACGGACAGGGTGAGAACTCGACGGGTGCGCATGCCGCGATCCTAGTGAGCGCCACCCGCGCGGTCCGACGTTCGGCCGATCAACCGAAGGGGACGCGGTCGAGCCCGGAACGCCGAGTCGGCTCCGCGGCGTGCCGCTCCACTTCGTGCAGGACGTTCTGGGGCATTCGACGGCGCGAGCGCCCGCCTCTGCGTCACCATCGAGGGGGAGAGCGCCTCGCCCAGGGGCCGCGACCCGCGGCGCCCCGAGGATCTCCGGACCGAACGGACCCGGACATGCCTGCCGTGACCACGTTTGCCAAGCTCGCCGCCCCCGCCGCCCTCGCCTCGGCCCTACTCGGCGCCGTCGCCCCCGCACACGCGACGCCGTCGCAGGGGGTCACCGCCGAGACCCTCACCCAGTTCGAGATCCCCGGGTCCTGGCTGCCCGGGCCGCCGGCCGGCCACCCCGCGGTGCCCGAACAGGTGTCGACGACGCTGCGGCGGATCGTGATCGCGCCCGGCGGCAGTACTGGATGGCACCACCACCGCGGCCACGTCCAGGGACTGGTGGCCGAGGGGACGCTCACCCGGGTGTTCGCCGACTGCTCGCAGCAGGCGTCGCCCGCGGGGTCCTGGGTCACCGAGGAACCCACCGGCGACCACGTCGGGCGCAACCTCGGCACCACGCCCGTCGTGCTGCTGGTGACCTACGCGCTGCCCGACGGCGAACCCTTCTCGCAGGACGCGCCGGCCCACTGCCCCTGACCCGACGCAGCACCTCCGATTGCGGACCGTGACCGTCCGCGATCGCTCCCAGGGTCCGTCGGAGACCACGAATCGTCCCCGACGGCGGACCCATGGAACGACCCCCCTTACCGTCGACGTGCCCCTGGACGTGCTCGACGACCTACGGCGCCGGCTCGAGCACACCCGCCGGCCCAACTTCGAGGAGCCGGAGCTGACCGCCGGCGACATCCGGGCCTTCGTCCCGGGCTGAGCGGGGTCGAGTTCGCGGCGGATTTGACCTGAAGTGCACTTGAGGTCCTACCGTCGGGCAGGCGAGGCGTGGAACGGGATGTCACACCCGCCTCGTAGCGTTGCACCGGTCAACAACGAACACCGAGAGGTCCACCCCCCATGAGCATGGAATCGGTTGCCTGGTCCTCGATGCACCAGATGATGACCGCACAGGACGAAAAACGTCCCTTCTCCCGCGCGACGCTGCGCCGGATCCTCGGATTCGCGCAGCCGCACCGACGTCGGCTGGTGATGTTCCTCGTGATCAGCGTCGCGACCGCGGCGCTGGCGGTCGCCACCCCGGTGCTGGCCGGCCGCGTCGTCGACGCCATCGTCTCCGGCTCCGACACCGGCGTCGTGGTGCGGCTCGCGCTGCTGATCGCGGTGATCGCGATCGTCGAGGCCGCGCTCGGGCTCTACAACCGGTTCCTCTCGTCGAGCATCGGCGAGGGCCTGATCCTGGACCTGCGGACGGCCGTCTTCGACCACGTCCAGAAGATGCCGATCGCGTTCTTCACCCGCACCCGCACCGGCGCGCTGGTCAGCCGGCTCAACAACGACGTCATCGGCGCCCAGCGGGCCTTCAGCAACACCCTCTCCGGAGTGGTCGCGAACCTGGTGACGCTGACCCTGACGCTGGTGGTGATGCTCGGAATCTCCTGGCAGATCACCCTGCTCTCGCTGCTGCTGCTGCCGGTGTTCGTGCTGCCCGCGCGGCGGATCGGCCGGCGGATGGCGGGGATGCAGCGTGAGGCCGCCAACCTGAACGCCTCGATGAGCACCCAGATGACCGAGCGCTTCTCCGCACCGGGCGCCACCCTGGTCAAGCTGTTCGGCCGGCCTGCCGACGAGTCCGCCCAGTTCGAGCTGCGGGCCCGGCGGGTCCGTGACATCGGCGTCCGCACCGCGATGACGCAGTCCGCGTTCGTGACGGCCCTGACGCTGGTCTCCGCGCTCGCGCTGGCCCTGGTGTACGGCCTGGGCGGCTGGTTCGCGCTGGCGGGCACGCTGGATGCCGGTTCGGTGGTCTCGCTGGCACTGCTGCTGACCCGGCTGTATGCGCCCCTGACGTCGCTGGCCAGCGCCCGCGTCGACGTGATGAGCGCGCTGGTCAGCTTCGAGCGGGTCTTCGAGGTGCTGGACCTGCCGCCGCTGATCGCCGAGCCCGAGCACCCGAGGCCGCTGCCCGACGGCCCGGTCGCCGTCGAGTTCGACGGCGTCGACTTCGCCTATCCGTCGGCGGACAAGGTGTCGCTGGCATCCCTCGAAGAGGTCGCCGGGCTGGACACGCGGGGCGGGGTGCAGGTGCTGCACGACGTCTCGTTCCGCGTCGAGCCCGGGCAGATGGTGGCGCTGGTCGGCTCATCCGGGGCAGGCAAGTCGACGATCGCGCAGCTGTTGCCACGCCTCTACGACACCGACTCCGGCGCCGTCCGGCTGTCCGGGGTGGACGTACGGGACCTGTCCGCGGCGTCGATCCGCCAGTCGGTGGGGATGGTCACCCAGGACGGCCACCTCTTCCACGAGTCGGTGCGGGCGAACCTCGTGCTGGCCAAGCCCGGGGCCACCGACGAGGAGCTGTGGGAGGTGCTCGGCCGGGCCCGCCTGACCGATCTCGTCGAGTCCCTGCCGGAGGGGCTGTCCACCGTCGTCGGCGAGCGCGGCTACCGGCTCTCCGGCGGCGAACGCCAGCGCCTGACCATCGCGCGACTGCTGCTCGCGCACCCGCGGGTGGTGATCCTCGACGAGGCCACCGCGCACCTGGACTCCACCTCGGAGGCGGCCGTGCAGGCCGCCCTCGCCGAGGCGCTGGCCGGGCGGACCTCGGTGGTGATCGCGCACCGTCTCTCCACGATCCGGGCCGCCGACCTCATCCTGGTCGTCGAGGACGGCCGGGTGGTCGAGCGGGGCAGCCACACCGAACTGCTCGCGGCCCGCGGCCGGTACGAGGAGCTCTACCGCACCCAGTTCGCGGACGGCGACGCCGAGGTCCAGGTGCCCGCCCGCTGACCGCGGGTCCGCACCCGCCTGCTGCCGTCGCCCGGGTCTCGACCCGGGCGACGGTCGTCGGGTTGTCGGACCACGGCCGGGCAGGTCATGGCCAGGCAGGTCGGGGCCGGGCGGGCCACGGGCCGGGTCAGGCCTGCCAGCGCCCGGTGGCCACGAAGGTGTCGAGCACCGCCGTCGGACCGGTCAGGTCCAGGCCCTCACCGCGCACCCACTCGTCGTCGAAGTAGGTGTCCGCGTACCGCTCGCCGCCGTCGCACAGCAGCGTCACCACGCTGCCGCTGCGTCCGTCCGCGAGCATCTGCGCGATCACCCCGAACGCGCCCCACAGGTTGGTCCCGGTGGAACCGCCGACCCGGCGGCCCAGCGCCCGGCTGGCGTGCCGCGCGGCGGCAATCGAACCGGCGTCGGGCACCGTCACCATCCGGTCCACCACCTGGCCCACGAACGACGGCTCGACGCGCGGACGGCCGATCCCCTCGATCCGGGACGGCATCCCGGTCTCGAAGTCGGCGCTGGCGGTCCGGTAGCCGCCGATGAACGCCGAGTTCTCCGGGTCCACCACCAGCAGCCGCGTCGCGTGCCTGCGGTACCTGATGTACCGGCCGATGGTCGCGCTGGTGCCGCCGGTGCCGGCACCGACCACCACCCACTCCGGGACGGGATGCTGCTCGAGCGTCATCTGCTGGAAGATCGACTCGGCGATGTTGTTGTTCCCGCGCCAGTCGGTGGCCCGCTCGGCGTGCGTGAACTGGTCCATGTAGTGCCCGTTGCACTCGGCCGCGAGACGGCCGGCCTCCGCGTAGATCTCCGACGGGGTGTCGATGAAGTGGCAGCTGCCGCCCTGCGCCTCGATCAGCGCGATCTTCGCCGGACTCGTGCTGCGCGGCATCACCGCGACGAAGTCCAGGCCGAGCAGCTTGGCGAAGTAGGCCTCGCTGACCGCCGTCGACCCCGACGACGCCTCGATCACCGTGGTGTCCTCGGTGACCCAGCCGTTGCAGATCGAGTACAGGAACAGCGAGCGCGCCAGCCGGTGCTTGAGGCTGCCGGTAATGTGAGTTGACTCGTCCTTGAGGTAGAGCGCGACGTTCCACTCCGACGGCAGCGGGTAGCGCAGCAGGTGGGTGTCCGCGCTGCGCTGGGCGTCCGCATCGATCAGCCGGACCGCGTTGTCCACCCAGTCCCGCGCGGCACTGTGGTCGACCGTCGTGTCGCTCACTTGGCGCCGTCGTCGCCACGCAGCTTGGACCGCAGGTCGTCGCGATCACGACGACGCTGCTCGTCCACCGCGGCGATCTGCACGTTGACCCGGGTCCGAAGCTTCGCGAACAGCACCAGCGACAGCGGCAGCGCGATGATCACGGAGAAGATGGCCGCGACGAGCAGCGGGACCTCCACGCCGACCAGCTTGCTCACGCCCACGATGAGCGCCGCGACCAGGATGACCAGACCCAGCCGCGCGACGGTGTAGAGAGCCAGGTCACGGGCGAGCTTGCCCTTGGCGGAGGGGGCGGGGTTCTGGGATGCGTCAGTCACTCTCCCAGGCTACCGACCCCCGTTCAGGCGGCGCAGTCGCGCACGTCCCGGTTGCCGGACCTGTCCGTTATGTCCATTACCTCCGCTTTACTCGAATTAGGCGGTTCGAGTACCCGGGGGTCCCGATGCCACCATGACGCTGAACCCACCGGCACGACCCGTAAGGATCTCAATGAGCGTCCCCGCATTCCAGCAAGCCAACGACTCACTGCTGACCCCCGGCCAGGTGGCGGCGATGTTCCATGTGGATCCGAAGACGGTGACGCGCTGGGCGCATGCGGGCCGACTCGGCTCGCTGCGCACCCCCGGCGGCCACCGACGCTTCCGCGAGTCCGAGGTGCTGGCCCTGCTCGAGTCACTCACCACCGAGGCCACCCCCCGACATCTCTGAGACAGGCATCTCTGAGACCAACGTCTCCGAGACCCGCTGCCGCGGAACCCGCCCGACGAGTCCGGTCAGTGGGAAATCTTCGGCAACACGACGCGACCTCGTGTAATACTGCAACACGTTTCATTTCCGGGCACGGTGCCGTTTCCGGTCACGTCGTCATGCGTGAGTCGGCCACGGCGAACTGGCCCGACCAGCAGATGAGGATTGCATGAGCGACATCGCGACGCCAGCGGTGCAGGGCTGGTTCACCACCGGGCCGGCGCCGGCCCTGATCGGTACCGAGTGCCGGTCCTGCGGCACCATCTCCTTCCCGCGGGAGACCACCTTCTGCAAGAACCCGGCCTGCTCCGGCGAGGAGTTCGTCGACACCGAACTCTCCCGCCGCGGCACCGTGTGGTCCTACACGGACGCCCAGTACCAGCCGCCGGCCCCGTACATCCCGGTCACCGACCCGTACGTGCCGTTCGCGCTGGCCGCGGTCGAGCTGCCCGAGGGCCTCGTGGTGCTCGGGCAGGTGGCCGAGGGCTACGGCGTCGACGACCTGAAGGTCGGGGACCCCGTCGACCTGGTCGTCGAGACCCTGTACACCGACGAGACCGGCGAGCGCACCATCTGGCGATGGAAGCCCGTCACCGCCGCAACGAACAACGAGGAGCAGGCATGAGCAACGACGTCGCCATCCTCGGCGTGGGGATGCACCCCTGGGGCAAGTGGGGCCAGTCGTTCGTCAAGTACGGCGTCGCCGCGGCCCGGGCCGCCCTCGCCGACTCCGGTGTGAACTGGCAGGACGTCGACTTCATCGTCGGCGGTGAGACCGTCCGCAACGGCTACGGCGGATACGTCGCGGGCGCCACCTTCGCCCAGGCACTGGGCTGGAACGGCGCCCGCGTCGCCACCTCGTACGCGGCGTGCGCCACCGGCGCCCAGGCCCTGGACACCGCCCGCGCGCGGATCCTCGCGGGCCTGAGCGAGGTCGCCCTGGTCGTCGGTGCCGACACCACCCCGAAGGGCTTCCTGGCCCCGGTCGCCGGCGAGCGCTGGGACGATCCGGACTGGCTGCGGTTCCGCCTCATGGGCATGACCAACCCGGCGTACTTCGCGCTCAACGCGCGGCGCCGGATCGATCTGTACGGCGCGACGTCCGAGGACTTCGCCGCGGTCAAGGTCAAGAACGCGCGACACGGGCTCAACAACCCCAACGCGCGGTACCGCAAGGAAGTCTCGGCCGCGGACGTGCTGGCCTCCCCCGTGGTGTCCAACCCGCTGCACCTGCTCGACATCTGCGCCACCTCCGACGGCGGCGCGGCGATCATCCTCACCTCGATGGAGTACGCCCGCAAGATGGGCATCGCCGAGCCGGTACGGATCAGCGCCATCTCCACCGTCACGCCGACGTTCCCGCAGACCATCATGGACATGCCGAACTTCTCCACCGACTCCGCGTCGGCGGTGCCCGCTCCGGAACTCACGTTCAAGGAGTCCATCGGTCACGCGGCCTACGAGGAGGCCGGCATCTCGCCGGAGGACGTCGACGTCGCCGAGGTCTACGACCTCGCCACCTCGGTCGAACTGGACTGGATCGAGGACCTCGCGCTGTGCAAGCGCGGCGAGGCCGAGCACCTGCTGCGCGCGGGCGAGACCACCATCGGCGGCCGGATCCCGGTCAACCCGTCCGGCGGCCTGGCCTGCTTCGGCGAGGCCGTCCCGGCGCAGGCGCTCGCGCAGGTCTGCGAGCTCACCTGGCAGCTGCGCGGCCAGGCCGAGGGCCGTCAGGTCGAGGGCGCCCGAGTGGGCATCACCGCGAACCAGGGCCTCTTCGGCCACGGCTCGTCGGTGATCGTCTCCGTCTGACGTCCCCACCCGCGCACCCGCACCACAGTGTCTCGGCACCATCGGCTCCGGCCGATGGTGCCGAGGCGTTTGGGGCGGCTACGCTCGAGACAAGGAGGTGCGTCGTGATCTACCTGTTGGCGCTGATCGGGCTGGTGACGCTCGCGGTGCTGTTGTGGAAGGCATTCGGACCGGACACCACACGTCCGGCGGGTCGAGTCGTCGGGCCCGACGACGATCCCGAGTTCCTGTGGCGGATGTCGCGGCCGAACCGGCCGACGAACGGTGACGCCCCGGAGTCCGGCCCCAACGACCTGCCGGGCTGAGCGCCGCCACGCGGGCACAGTCGACACGCGGGCACAATCGACCGCTCCGGGCGGCCTCGCCGAAGACCTACTGCTACGCGGGCGGCTTTGCCAGCGCGGTGAACATCCGGTCGGTCATCTTGACCGCCTGGTCACCGCCGTCCGCGTCCTGCACGTAGACAGCGAACGCCAGGTCACCCTTCGTCCCGTAGAACCACCGGTCCTGGCCGGACGCGCCGGTGGCGCCGATCAGGTCGCCGTAGCCCTTGAGCTGGGACGCGTCGCCACGCTGCACGGTGTCTCGCATGATCGTGCGAAGCTGCTCGGTCACCGCCGGGGGCAGCGGCGCCGCACCCTGGTTGGCCACCGGCGGCCGTCCGGACGAGATGACCGGAATCGTCGGGGTCCCGCGGGCGATCGACGACGCCACCAGCGCCATCCCGAGCGGGCTGACCCGTACCTCGTCGTCGGCGCGGCCGTCCGTGGCCGCACGCATCAGCTTCGGTCCGCCGCCGGGGAACGCCGCCGTCCGCTGGTCCAGACCCGGGATGTCGACGTCCAGCCCCAGCCCCAACTGCCGGGCGGTGTGCTCGAGGTCGCTGTTCTGCGCGCTGGCCGCGGTGCGGACCAGGTCGATGGCCGAACCGGACGGGAAGAGTCCGTTGAACGCGATCGGGCCGAGGTCGCTGGCCTGGTTGTTCTGCGCGGCCGCAATCACGGCCCCCGACGAGGGCTGCAGCGCCACGATCGCGGCCGGCGTGCCGACGCTGACCACCGCGTCCTCCGCCGCCAGCTGCAGGCGTGAGTCGAGCGACGCCCGGATGTCCGGCCCGGGCGGGCCCTGGTAGCCGGTCAGCTGGGTGACGGTGCCGTCCGGGTCCACGGCGTTGACCGCCCAGCCGGCCGTCTCGTCGCGGTTCGCCTGCCAGACGTTCTTGAGCGAGTCCGTCAACGGCGTCGAGATCCGGCGGTCGACGGTGATGAGCTTGGGGCGTTGGACGATCACCACGCCCGGGACCGCCCGCAGGTCGGGTTCGAGGATCTCGAAGTCGGCGTCGCGCAGGCTCACCGCGGTGACCTGCTGGCCGTTCGCCTTCGCGAGGTCCTGCCGCATCGACTCCGCGGTGATCAGCGGCGCGACCGGCTCTATCGCCTTCGCGAGCAGGTCGGTGGTCCGGACCGGGTCCGTGATGGTGGCCGGGTCCAGGTTCACCGCGTTGATCCGCTGCTCGGTCATCAGCGGCGTGCCGACGAGGTCGAACACCCTGGGGGCCGCCGCGTCTGTCCGGTCCAACCGCAGGATGCGTCCGTTCCCGAGACCGGGCGCCAGCGTCTGCGGGTTCCACGACACCCGCCAGCCGATGGACAGCTGCCGGACCCAGCCGTTGACGTTGTAGTCCCAGTGCCGCCCGTTGCCGAGGTCCCACGACGCGGCCGCGTTGAACATCCCGGAGCCGTCGCCGAGGTCGATCACCTGGTTGACGTCGTACTCGACATGTTCGGGCTCGAGCGCGTCGAACATCTGCGACATGGTCGCCTTGGCCGCCGCCGGGTACGAGGTGACACTCGCGGCGGTGTCCACGTCGCCGGAGTTGAGCGCGTCGACGAAGGTCGCGACGACCGTTTCGGCGTCGGTCTTGGGTCTGTCCAGCACCCCTGAGACCACGCCCACACTCAGCAGTAGCACCGCACCCAGCGCGATACCGTTCCAGACCCGAAGCTTCGCCCGAACCGTGCGCATGAGTCGATCATTGTGCATGTGCGGCCGGTCCGCTCGCAGGCCGCCAACCGAAGTGGTCACAACTGGAACACAGTTCCGTGTAGCACCTTCTGCTCACCGCAACCATTCTGTGACCGTCCAGGTAACCGGATCGCTGCAACCTGCGACTTCGTTGGGACGGCGCGGCAAATCAGTTCAGGCCGGCGTACGAATGCAGGCCAGAGACGACCATGTTGATGATGAAGAGGTTGAACAACATCGCCACGAAGCCGGCGACATTGATCCACGCGGCGCGCGTGTCGCGCCAGCCCGAGGTTGCCCGGGCATGCAGGTATGCGGCGTAGATGACCCAGGCGATGAAGGACACGGTCTCCTTGGGGTCCCAGCCCCAGAACCGGCCCCAGGCCGCCTCGGCCCAGATCGCGCCGAGGATGACGCCGGCACCGAAGAGCGGGAACGCGATGATCGTGGTCTTGTAGGCCAACCGGTCCAGCGTCTGCGCGTCGGGCAGTTGCGCCGCCACCTTGCCCCAGATGCCGGCCGYCTCCTCGCCCTTCGGCTGCCGGATCCGCAGCAGGAACAGCAGGCTGGCGACGCCCGAGACCAGGAAGATGCCGCTGCCGGTGGCCACGATGGTGACGTGGATGGGCAGCCAGAACGAGCGCAGCGCCGGGACGACGGGAGCGGCGTCGGCGTAGAGCACGGTGGCGGAGAGGAACATCAGCGGGATGACCACGACCAGCACGTACACCCACATCGAGCGGTAGGCCTGCCCGCGCAGCGCGATCAGGCCGACGAGCATCGCCGCGGCCGTGGCCATCGTCACGAACTCGTACATGTTGCCCAGCGGGAACCGGTCGGTCGCGAATCCGCGCAGCACGATCGAGGCCACGTGCAGCGCGACACCGACGACCAGGATGGACAGCGCCATGTTGCCGAGCCGCTCGGACCACGGCTTGCGCGGCTGCTCGACGAGCTTGCCGGGCACCGTGGTGTCCACGGGCGCGGGCGCCCCTCCCGCCGCGACCAGCTCGCGGGCCTCCCGTTCGGCGACCACGTCGGCTCGGGTCGTGGCGTACTGCGCGATCAGCAGCACGAAGGCGAGCACGTAGATCGCGAACGCAGACTCGAACGCCCAGTCGCTGTAGTGGGCAATCGTCTCGTTGATCGGCATGGTTGTCTCCTGCGCCTCAGGCGCGGTTCTGCGATGTGGTCTGTGCGGGTTCGAGATCGTCGAGCAGGCGGCTACCGAGCCGGTCGAACTCGTCGCCCCAACCGGCCTGGTCGGTGCGGGCGAGCCCACCCAGCTCTACTACGGTACGTCGTTGCGAACCCAATGTAGCCGACACTGCGTCGGCATCTTCCGGCGCCGGGTAGACACGCACCCAGATCCGGCGTCGCTTGACCACCAGTGAGACGAGCAGACCCGCCATCATCGACAGCGCGAACACCAGCACCCACTGCTGCCCGGGGTCGTGCGAGACCTGCAGGTTCACGAAGTCCGTGGCCCCGTCGAACCGGACGACGGTGCCGTCCGCGAGCGTCGAACTCTCGCCCGGCCGCAGGTTCACCCGGTCCTGCTTGACCATCCGGCCCTGGTTCACCAGTTCCTTGCTCAGCGAGAAGATCGACTGCGGGTTGCCGGTGTCGAGCCCGGTGTCGCCCTTGTAGATGTCGATCGCCACCGCCGGGTCGTTCATCGCGGGGAAGCTCGACGAGAGCAGGTTCCCGTGGAAGAGCGCGGTCGGCGCGAACAGGCCCTCGATGCCGATCTGGTTCTTGCGGCGTTCCTCGGCGTCGGGGTACATGCCACCCGGCGGGTCGATCCGCAGCGCCCCACTGGAGAGGAAGGTGGTCGCGTCGTCGGGACGCCACTGCAGCGTCTCGGTGCGGGTCTCCCCGTTCGGGAAGGTCACCGTGAACGTGGGCGCGTAGCCGTGTCCCTGCAGGTAGACGCGGTCGCCCGCGACCCGCAGCGGGTGGTTCACCTGGAGCTGCTGCGAGCGCCAGGTGTTGCTGGCAATGTCGTCGCCGGCCTGGTACTCGATGTTCGAGGTGAACATCTCGGCCTGGCCGTTCTCCAGGTAGTCGGCCGTGAAGTCGTTGACCTTGACGCACAGCGGGGTCAGCCCGGTGCCGTCCTCGTTGTTTCCCGCCCGGAACCCGTCGAACACCGCCGGCGAGGTGGTGCAGAAGCCCGGACCGCCGTTGGCGACCACCACGACGTTGCCCTCGTAGCTGAAGAGCTTGCCCGCGGCGATGGCCACCAGCAGGCCCACCAGCGACAGGTGGAAGACCAGGTTGCCCGCCTCACGCAGGTAGCCCTTCTCCGCGGAGAGGGTGATCTCGCCGGGGCGGCCCGCGCGCAGGTCGCCGCCGGTGCGGGTGACCTTCCGCCAGCCCCGCAGCCGGGCGCCGACGAGCTCGACCACGGCCTCCGGGTCGGCGTCGGTGCCGGTGGTCAGGTGATGCGGCAGCCGGGACAGCCGGCGCGGCGCGGCCACCGGCTGGGTCCGCAGCGCCCGGTAGTGCTCCCAGCAGCGCGGCAGGATGCAACCGACCAGCGAGATGAACAGCAGCACGTACACCGCGGTGAACCAGAAGCTGCCGAACACGTCGAACAGCTCGAGCTTGTCCATCAGGGTGCCCAGGCTGCCGCGGTTGGCGATGTACTCGTCGACCTTGCCCGCGTTGAGGCTGCGCTGCGGCAGCAGCGCGCCGGGGATGGCCGCGAAGGCCAGCAGGAACAGCAGCACCAGCGCCGTCCGCATCGAGGTCAGCCCACGCCAGGTGTTGCGCACCAGGGCTACCACGCGGCCGAACGCCGACTGCCGCCGCGGCGGGGTGCCCGCCGGCTGTTGTTCCGTCACAACCTGCTCCTCGTTCACCGTCATATCGGCAACGTCACCTCCGAGATGAACGCATCGCGTATCCAACTGACAAAGACGTCCCAGGCGCCGGTGACCAGGGCCAGGCCCACCGCCACCAGCATCACGCCGCCGAAGATCTGGATCACCCGCGCGTTGCGCCGCAACCAGCCCACCCCGCGCAGCGCGCTCACCGAACCGAACGCCAGGATCACGAAGGGCAGCCCCAGGCCGAGGCAGTACGCGACGATCAGCAGCACGCCGCGGGCCGCGGTCGCGCCCTCGGTGCCTGCCGCCACGGACAGCACCCCGGCGAGGGTCGGGCCCAGGCACGGCGTCCAGCCGAGGCCGAAGACCGCGCCGAGCATCGGGGCGCCGATCAGGCCGGAGACCCGCCGCGGCTCGAAACGCACGTCGCGTTGCAGCGCGGGCACCAGGCCGATGAACACCAGGCCCATGGCGATGGTGACCACACCACCGACCCGTTGCAGCACCTCACGGTTGATCATCAGCGTCGAGATCAGCCCGAACACCGAGGCGGTGGCGAGCACGAACACCACGGTGAAGCCGAGCACGAACAGCCCGACCGCGCCGGCGATGCGGAGCCTCGCGGCCCGGACCTCGGTGCGGACCGACCCCTCGCTGCGGGCGGACGCCTCGGCGGCCGTCACCGCCGGGGCGTCGGCGCCGACGATGCCCGCCAGGTAGGAGAGGTAGCCGGGCACCAGCGGCACCACGCACGGCGAGGCGAAGGACACCAGGCCGGCGAGCACGCAGACCGCCATCGCCAGCAGCAGCGGTCCGGAGGCCGCGGTGCTCTGGAAGGTCTCGCCGATTCCGGCGGCCAGGACGGTCTGGTGGGGAGCGGTCAGATCTGTCATGTTCACTGCTCTCGCGCGACCCTTTCGACCACCGGTTGCAGGTCCTCGGCCAGCAGGGCCTTGAGGAACACCGCCGCCACCCGGTGCTCCCGGTCCAGGACCAGGGTGGACGGGATGACGCTGGTGGGGAACTTGCCGCCGAGCGCGGTGAGGGTGCGCATCGCGGGGTCGTACACGGAGGGGTAGCTCACCTTGTTGTCGGTGACGAAGTCCTGCGCCTTGTCCTGCTGCGGGTCCTTGACGTTGATGCCCAGGAAGGCGACGCCGAGGTCCTTGGTGTTCTCGTACACCGTCTCGAGGTCGTCGGCCTCGCCCCGGCACGGCCCGCACCACTGACCCCACAGGTTGACCACGACGGGCTGGCCGGCGAAGTCGGAGAGCGAGGTCGTCTTGCCGTCGACCATCAGGTCCGGACCGGAGATGTTGCCGATGGTGCCGCGCTCGCTCGGCGGGTCGTAGAAGATCTCGGTCTTGCCGCCGGGGGTGACGAAGTCGAAGGTGCCGCCCTGGACCACCGCGTCGGTCCCGGTGCCGCAGGCCGCGACCGACCCGAGCACGGCGAGCGTCACGAGAGCACGCAGGACCGGCGCGGCACGAAAGCGAGTCATGCCCCGGTCACCCTCGGATCGGACGCCCCCGCGGGCTCCGAGTAGACGATGTCGACGAGGGTGTCGCCCTCGTAGACCAAGGAGGTCAGCGAGGCCAGCGCGCACTGCCGGTTCCGCGGGTCGTGCCAGAGCCGCTCACCCTGCAGGAACCGGCGCAGCGTCCACACCGGAAGCTGGTGGCTGACGCACACGGCCTCGTGCCCGACGGCGGCGACGCGCGCGGTGTTGACCGCGGCCAGCATGCGGTGCGCGATCTGCAGGTAGGGCTCGCCCCAGGACGGGGTGAAGGGGTCGCGCAGCTTCCACCAGTGCCGGGGCCGGCTCAGCGCGCCGTCGCCGACGGAGACCTTGAGACCCTCGAAGTCGTTGTCCGCCTCGATCAGGTTGTCGTCGGTGGCCAGCGTCAGGCCGTGCTTGTCCGCGATCGGGGTGGCGGTCTGCTGGGCGCGCTGCAGCGGCGACGCCACCACGTGGGTGATGTCGTGGTTCGCCAGCACCGACGCGACGGTGCGGGCCTGCGCCTCCCCCGTCACCGACAGCCGGTACCCGGGGAGGCGGCCGTAGAGGATCCCCTTCGGGTTGTGGACCTCGCCGTGCCGAAGCACGTGCACGATCGTGCGGGTCGCGGCATGGTCGCTCGACGGCGTCTGGTTCGGGCTGGTCACGTGGTTGCTCCGTGATCTTCAGTGGCGGGGTGGCTGGCGGCGGCCGTGGAACAGCTGCCGGTGAGGCGTCTGGCGGGCGGAGCTACGGGGCGGTGGCCGCGGCCGCGGCCTTTGCGGCGGCCGGCAGCGCGGCCGCGATCCGGTCGAACGCAGCATCGTCGAGGGCCGACGAGACGAACCACGCCTCGAAGGCACTCGGCGGCGGGTACACACCCCGGGAGAGCAGTGCGTGGAAGAAGGCCGGGAAGCGCCAGGTGTCGCTCGCCTTGGCCTCCGCGTAGTTGGTCACGGGACGGTCGGCAAAGAACACGCTCACCATGGTGCCTGCAAACTGGACCTGGTGCCGGACCCCGGCCTCGGTGAGCGCCTCGCCGAGCAGTCGGCCGAGGGTCGCGGAGTTGCGTTCGAGGGCGTCGTACACGGCGTCGTCGGCCGCGCGCAGGCTGGCCAGCCCGGCGGCCACGGCCACCGGGTTCCCGGACAGGGTGCCGGCCTGGTAGACCGGACCGGCCGGGGCGAGGTGGTTCATCACGTCGGCGCGACCGCCGAACGCGGCGGCGGGCAGGCCGCCGCTCATCACCTTGCCGAAGGTGGTGAGGTCCCCGGCGACGCCGTCGAGGCCGTACCAACCGGCGGAGCTGACCCGGAACCCGGTCATCACCTCGTCCATGATCAGCAGGGCGTCGTGCGCGGTGCACAACCGGCGCAGGCCCTCGTTGAAACCGGGCAGCGGCGCGACGGCGCCCATGTTGCCGGCGGCGGCCTCGGTGATCACGCAGGCGATCTGGCCGGGGTTCGCGGCGAACACCTGGGCGACGGCGTCGAGGTTGTTGTAGGGCAGCACGATGGTGTCCGAGGCCTGCGCGCCGGTGACGCCGGGCGAGGTGGGCAGCCCGAGGGTGGCGACGCCGGAGCCGGCGTCGGCGAGCAGCGCGTCGACGTGACCGTGGTAGCAGCCGGAGAACTTGACGATCTTGCTGCGGCCGGTGAAGCCGCGGGCCAACCGGACCGCGCTCATGGTGGCCTCGGTGCCGGAGTTGACCAGACGCACCTGGTCGACGGAGCCGACCCGGTCCACGATCAGCTCGGCCAGCTCGATCTCGCCCTCCGTGGGGGCGCCGAAGGACAGTCCGGTGGTGGCGGCCTTCTGGACGGCCTCGACCACGGCCGGGTGCGCGTGACCGAGGATCATCGGGCCCCACGAACAGATCAGGTCGACGTAGTCGTTGCCGTCCACGTCGGTGAGGGTGCAGCCGGACGCCTTCGCGATGAAGCGTGGGGTGCCGCCGACCGACTGGAACGCGCGGACCGGCGAGTTGACGCCGCCCGGGATGACCGCGCCGGCCCGCTCGAAGAGTTGGGCGGAGGTGGTGGCGGGCCGCGCCGAAGCGCCGGTGGAAACAGTCACGACCCCCAGTGTCCCAGTTATTTCGATCTTGACAAAGGCAGGGTGCGAAGCGGAGCCCGCGGAGCGACGCGGGTCACACAGGAGCGGAGCCCGCGGAGCGACCCGGGTCACCCAGGAGCGGAGCCCGCGGAGCGACCCGGGTCACCCAGGAGCGGAGCCCGTGGAGCGACCAGGGGGACACAGTCGCGAAACCCGTGGGAGGCCGGAAATCGTCGGACGGCCGGGGTGGCGATGCCAGGATGTCGGCATGGAACCGATGCTCGACGCCTTGCAGTCGCACCGACACGAACTCTACGACCACTTCGACGTGGCGCAGGTGGCCGCGTCGGCCGACGGCCGGGAGGTGGCCTTCATGGGGCCGATCGCCACCGGTGTCGAGATCGGCGGGTTCGCGGTGATCGAGTTCACGGGCGCACGCCGGGTCGTGGTGCAGGTGCGCGAGGTCCGCATGGTCGAACGGGAGGGCCCGCAGCTGGACTTCGCGGTGCGCGAGCAGATGACCGAGATGGGTGTCGTCTCGGCTCGTGCCCGCCCGCTGATGCGCGCGCTGACCGGTGCCGCGACCACCCTGGGCGAGTTCGACGGCGACTTCTTCGTCGCCAGGCAGTCGGTCGAGCCGTTCGGAGAGCACCCGCTGCGGCCGGCGACCGGCGACGAGGTGGCCGCGATCGCCGGGGGACTGACGGGGACAGTCGCGACCATCGAGATCGGTGTCCTTCGACAGGCGCCGAGTGTCCCGGCCAGGCTTCGCGCGACGGGGTTCTCGCGGCACACCTTCATGTGCGGCCAGTCCGGGTCGGGCAAGACGTACACCACCGGGGGCCTCCTCGAGCGACTGCTCGGCCACACCGAGTTGCCGATCGTGGTGCTCGACCCGAACTCCGATCACGTGTTCCTCGGCGCATGTGACCCGGGGGACGATTCGCCGGCCGCCGCGCGCCACCGCGAGGTCGCGACGGGGGTGCACGTGGCGCGGGCACGGGGCTACGGCGGCGCGCACACGCTGTGCCTGGACTTCAGTGATCTCGATCTCGACGTGCAGGCGCTGCTGCTGCGGATGGACCCGATCCGCGACCTCGACGAGTTCCGCGCGTTCCGTCAGGTGTCCGCGACGCTGACCGCGCCGTACTCGATCGGCGACCTGGCGGCGGCCGCCGCGGCGGACCCCGAAACCGAGCGCCTCGCCGCCCGGATCGGCAACCTCCGGATCGGCGAGTGGGACCTGTGGCGGCGCGGTGACGAGCGTTCGGCGGTGGAGTTCGACGCGCGGGCCGCCCGGTGCCTCGTCATCGACGTCGGGAGCCTGTCGCGGCAGGACGAGCGGACCGCGGTCGCGCTGGCGATGCTCGGCAGGCGGTGGGCCGGTCGCCGGGATCGCGAGCCGGTCCTGCTCGTCGTCGACGAGGCGCACAACGTGCTGCCCGCCGTCACCGAGGACCCGCTGCTGGCGGCGACGGCCGAACTCGGCGTGCTGATCGCCGGGGAGGGACGCAAGTTCGGCCTGCACCTGTTCGTCGCCACCCAGCGCCCGGGGAAGGTGCACCCGAACGTGGTCTCGCAGTGCGACAACCTGGTGCTGATGCGGATGAACGGCACCGCCGACCTCGACGACCTGAGCACCCTGTTCTCGCACGTGCCCGCGCCGATGCTGCACCGGGCGACCGGCTTCGGTCTCGGTCAGGCGCTGTTCGCCGGGCCGATCGCGCCGGTGCCGCTGTTGGCCCAGGTGGGCACCCGGGTCAGCCCCGAGGGCGGCGGCGACGTGCCTACCACCTGGGCGTGAGCAGGTCCCGCGTCAGAAGACCGAGGTGGGGCCGTCGACGATGATGCCGTGGCAGGCGCCGGTGGGCAGGCAGAACTCGTTGATCCGCACCATGCCGATCCGGGTGCCGTCGACGACCCGGTAGAAGGAGAAGGTGCGGCCGTCGATGCTGTGTGCCCGCACGTCCGGCATCGTGGTGATGTCCTTGTCGGTGCTGAGCAGGTCGTCCTGGTTGAGGACCGGGTTGACCAGGTACTCGGTGTGGCCACCGTCGGCGAGTGGGGTGTACTTCGCGACGGCGGGGGCGGCGGTCGCGATCGCGGCGGACGCGGCGAGGATCGCGACGGATCCGGCAGTGGCGGCGACGATGCGGGTGACTGAGCTCATAGTTCACAGATAGAACACGACCGGGGCACCATTCGCCAGCGCAACGAGTACCGATCGGGTCACGGCCCGGCTCGAGTGTGCATCTGCCGGGGCATCGCCCGAGTGCGTCCGACGGGATCTGCACACTCGGCGCGCGCGAGTCACAGGTTCCCGCGCGCCGCCTGCTCCCGTTCGATGGACTCGAAGAGGGCCCGGAAGTTGCCCTTCCCGAAGCCCAGGGAGCCGTGCCGTTCGATCAGTTCGAAGAACACGGTCGGCCGGTCGCCCAGCGGCTTGGTGAAGATCTGCAGCAGGTAGCCGTCCTCGTCGCGGTCGACCAGGACACCGCGACGCTTGAGATCGTCGACGGGCACCCGCACGGCACCGATCCTGGCCCGCAACTGCGGGTCGTCGTAGTAGGCGTCGGGGGTGTCGAGGAACTCCACGCCCGCGGCGCGCAGCGCGTCGACGGCGCCGAGGATGTCGGCCGTGGCCAGGGCCAGGTGCTGGCAGCCGGGTTCTCCGTAGAACTGGAGGTACTCGTCGATCTGGGAGCGCCGACGTCCCACCGCGGGCTCGTTGAGCGGGAACTTCACACGGTGGTTGCCGTTCGCGACGACCTTGCTCATCAGCGCCGAGTACTCCGTGGCGATGTCGTCGCCGACGAACTCGGCCATGTTCGTGAAGCCCATGACCTCGTTGTAGAACCGGACCCAGTGGTCCATCCGACCCATCTCGACATTCCCGACGGCGTGGTCGAGGGCCTGGAACAGCGGCACCGGGACACCGGGGCGGGACACGAATCCGCTGCGGCGCGCGACGAACCCGGGCCGGTACGGCCCGTCGTAGCGGCCGCGGTCGACGAGGGTGTGCCGGGTGCTGCCGTAGGTCGCGAGCGCGGCGACCCGCACCACGCCGAACTCGTCTGCCTCGTCGTGGGGTTCGAGCAGGACGGTCGCCCCGTGCGCGCGGGCGTGCGCGACGCAGCGGTCCACGTCGAGGACCTCGAGGGCCAGGTCGGTCACGCCGTCGCCGTGCCTGCGGTGGTGGTCCGCGAGCGGGCTCGCCGGATCCACCGCGCCCTCGAGCACGAAGCGCACCGAACCGGACTCGAGGACGAAGGACTTGTGGTCGCGGCTGCCTGTCTCCGGGCCGGCGTAGGCGACGAGCGTCATGCCCCAGGTGGCGACGAAGTACTGCGCGCTCTGGGTGGCGTTGCCGCACGCGAACACCACCGCGTCGACGCCGACGACCGGGAACGGGTCCGCGGCGTCGTCGTGGTCCACCAACCCGACCAGCTGACGGAGTTGGTCGGCACCGAGACGCGCGGCGCGTTCGTGCGGGGTCAGCATGCGGTCCGCGAGGGTCATGCCTTCACTGTGATCCGTGCCGGGACGGCGGGCAACGACCGCGATTGACGCTGACCATTCTGTACAGAATGCTGGGAGTTGTCCGACCGTGACCGGACAAGTTGACCAGGGCGAGTGGCCGTGTGTGAGCGAGGTGCCGGGATGAGTATCGACCGACTCGACGCGGACCTGCTGGCGCTGCTGCACGCCGAGCCCCGGGTCGGGGTGCTCGAGGCCTCCCGCCGGCTCGGCGTTGCCCGGGGCACGGTGCAGGCCCGGCTCGAGCGCCTCGAACGCAGCGGCGTGATCGCCGACCTCTCCCCCACCCTCGACCCCGAGGCGCTCGGATTTCCCGTCACGGCCTTCGCCACCCTCGAGATCGTCCAGGGCCAGGGCCACGAGGCCGTGGTCGAGCACCTGACCGCGATCCCGGAAGTGCTCGAGGCCCTCACCATCACCGGCGCCGGCGACCTGCTCGTGCGGGTGGTCGCCCGCACGCACGCGGACCTGCAGCGGGTGATCAACCAGATCGTCGACGGACAGCACGTGCTACGCTCGTCGACCGCGATCGCGCTGCAGACCCAGATCCCGCTGCGCCTGCTGCAGCTGGCGCAGGCCGCGGCCGGCGCCCGGGACCGCTGAGCCCGGGATCACCCGGGGTCCGCAGGTCGGTGGGGCGCCGAGCCGAGCCGGACAGGCAACTGCCCTTGCCGATCCCGGCGCGCACTCCGGACGGCCACACCCCTCGAAGCGACCGTCACAGACGCTGTCAGGGTAGTACTGACTGATCGGTAAGTCTACCCAAAGGTAAGTTACGGCGCGGCGTTGCCGGCGGACCCCGCCGCCGGGTCGAACGGCGCGTGCCCGACGGTGCCGAGCCACTCCTCGCGGGTGCTCGGCATCCCGCTGCCGCCGCGGTCGCCGGGGCGCACCGCGAGCACCTGGTTGACGGTGATCCGCCCCCGTTCGAAGGACACGGCGCTGGCCGCCAGGTAGAGCAGCCAGATCCGGGCCTGCTCCGGCCCTGCCAACGCGGTCGCCTCGGCCCAGGACCCGCGCAGGTTGTCCACCCAGTGCCGCAACGTGACGCCGTAGTGCTCGCGCAACGACTCGCAGTCCCGGGTCTCGAGCCCCGCGCGTTCGACCGCGCCCTGCACCCGGCTCAGCGGCAGCAGTTCCCCGTCCGGGAACACGTACCGGTCCACGAAGTTCGGCGGCTCGTGGGATGGATCCGCCAGTGGCGCAACGGATGCGATCGCCTGGTTGAGCAACCGCCCCTCCGGCCGGAGCAGTCGCGCCATGCCCGCCAGGTAGGTGTCGAACTGGGCGTCGCCCACGTGCTCCGACATGCCGATGCTCGCGATCGCGTCGTAGGGGCCGTCGGTCACGTCGCGGTAGTCCTGCAGCCGGATCTCGACGCGGTCCGCGACCCCGGCCTCGACGACGCGGGCCCGCGCCAGCGTGCACTGCTGCCCGCTCACCGTCACCCCCACCGCACGGACGCCGTAGTGCCGGGCGGCGTGGATCGCCATCGACCCCCAGCCGCAGCCGACGTCGAGCAGGCGCATGCCCGGCCGCAGCCCCAGCTTTCGGCAGACCAGGTCCAGCTTGTCGTGCTGAGCGTCCTCGAGCGTCCCGGCGGTGCCGCGCTCCCAGTAGCCGCAGGAGTAGACCATGCTCGGGCCGAGCAGCAACCGGTAGAAGTCGTTGCCGACGTCGTAGTGCCGGGAGACGACCTCCGCGTCACGCGCCTTGCTGTGCTTGGCACCGCGGCGCCGTTTCAGCTCCTCGGCGGGAGGTTTCGGACGCGGGCCAAGCGCGCCGAGCCGCACGAAGGTACCCGCGTGACCCGCCAGCTCGCGCCACCCGAGCGCGCGCACGTCCCGTCGGGCCACCCGCCCGATGACGTCCGGGTCTTCCAGCAGGGCGAACAGGTCGCCGGTGATCTCGAGGTCGCCCGCGACGTACGCGCGGCCCAGCCCCAGCTCGTTCGGGGACCAGAGGATTCGCCGCAGCGCCCGCCGGTTGCGGAAGGTCACGGTCACGGCGGCGGACTCGGGCCCCGCCACCGACCCGTCCCAGCAGCGGACCCGTACCGGCAGCGGTGCGCCCGCGACGGACTCGAATACCGACAACAGTTGCGGTGCTGCACTTCTCGACGCGAACACCGACGACGACAACATGAATCGGCCTCCGTTTCCGGGGCGAAGCCGAGCGGCGTCGGCAGGAGCGGCGCCGCGCCTGCAGGTGACCACCTCACGGTACCTCCGGACCCAGGACCGGGCCGGGGAACCGCGACGGCGAAAGAATCGCGAACGCGGATACTTCGCGGTGCATTATCGGCATCCACTGGTCTAACATCTCGAAACAACCGCATACGCGGATGACGGAGGGGTCACATGTCAATTCGCGTGAAGGACGCCGCGGCACTGCTCGGCGTCAGCGACGACACGGTGCGGCGCTGGATCGACGCCGGCACGCTGGTCGCGGGCAAGGACGAGTCGGGACGCAAGGTCATCGACGGCGAGGTCCTCGCCGAGTTCGCCCGCGAGCACGCCACGCCACCACCGGACCCCCTCGGCACCGGCAGCTCCGCCCGCAACCGGTTCGTCGGGCTCGTGACCAAGGTGACGACCGACAAGGTGATGGCCGAGGTGCAGATGCAGTGCGGGCCCTTCACCGTCGTCTCGCTGATGAGCAGCACGTCGGCCGCCGAACTCGGGCTGGTGCCCGGCAAGGTCGCCGTCGCGATGGTCAAGGCCACCACTGTCGTCGTCGAAACACCCGGAGGTACATCGTGACCCGCACCGTTCCCGGCCTGCTGGCCGTGCTGGCCGCCACGGCCCTGGTGGCCGGCTGCGGGGGCTCGTCCGACGACCCGGCCGCCCCGACCACCGGTGCGGCGGTCACCGGCGACGTCACCGTCTTCGCCGCGGCCTCGCTGAAGCCCACGTTCACCGAACTCGGCGCGCAGTTCGAGGAGGCACACCCCGGCAGCCGGGTGCGGTTCAACTTCGCCGGCTCCTCCGACCTGGTGGCACAGCTGAGCCAGGGCGCGCCCGCCGACGTGTTCGCCTCCGCCGACACCGCGAACATGACCGAGGCCACCGACGGCGGGCTCGTCGCCGGAGTCCCCGTCAACTTCGCCACCAACACCCTCACCATCGTCACCGCTCCCGGAAACCCCCGGGGCATCACATCGTTCGCCGACCTGGCCGAGCCCGGCAACCAGGTGGTGGTGTGCGCGCCGCAGGTGCCCTGCGGCGCGGCGACCGTCAAGGTGGAGCAGGCCACCGGCGTCGACCTCGCGCCGGTCAGCGAGGAGTCCTCGGTCACCGACGTCCTCGGGAAGGTCACCTCCGGGCAGGCCGACGCGGGCCTGGTCTACGTCACCGACGCCGCCAACGCGGGCGAGAAGGTGACCGCGGTGGCGTTCCCGGAGGCGTCCCGCGCGGTGAACACCTACCCGATCGCCGTCCTGAACGAGTCACAGAACCACTCCGCCGCAGCAGAATTCGTCGAGCTGGTGATCGGACCGGACGGTCGGCAGGTGCTGGCCGAGGCCGGGTTCGCGGCGCCGTGACCCACCGGTCGGCGGGACCGGCTCGGTGACCGGCCTGCGCCGGGGCACCGCGGCGGGGGTGGGCCTGCCCGCGTGGGCCTACCTGCCCGCAGCGATCGGCGCGGCCTTCCTGCTGCTGCCGCTGGTCGCGGTGCTGGTCGAGATCGACTGGGCGAACTTCGTCCCGCTGGTCACCTCCGAATCCTCCCGCACAGCACTGGCGTTGAGCCTGAAGACCGCCGCCGCGAGCACGCTGCTGTGCATTGTGTTCGGGGTACCGATGGCCCTGGTGCTGGCCCGCGGACACTTCCGCGGGCGCTCGCTGCTGCACGCCCTCGTGCTGCTGCCGCTGGTGCTGCCGCCGGTGGTCGGCGGCATCGCACTGCTGTACACCTTCGGACGCAACGGCCTGCTGGGCCAGCACCTCGAGGCCTTCGGCGTCCGGATCGCGTTCTCCACCACCGCCGTCGTGCTGGCGCAGACCTTCGTCTCGCTGCCGTTCCTCGTCGTCAGCCTCGAGGGCGCACTGCGCGTGGCCGGCCGCGACTTCGAGCGGGTCGCCGCCACCCTCGGCGCCCGCCCCACCACGGTGCTGCGCCGGGTGACGCTGCCGTTGGTGCTGCCCGGCCTGCTCTCCGGGGCGGTGCTCGCCTTCGCCCGGGCACTCGGCGAGTTCGGCGCCACCATCACCTTCGCCGGCTCGCTGCAGGGCGTCACCCGCACGCTGCCACTCGAGATCTACCTGCAACGCGAGACCGACCCGGACGCCGCGGTCGCGTTGTCACTGCTGCTCATCGTGGTCGCGGCCGTGATCGTGGTCGCGGTCCACGGCCGGCGTCTCACCAGTGGCGCGCCGTGAGGGGCCCGCGGTGAGCGCGCTGTCGGTGCGGGCCCGGATCGAGCGGCGCGGCGTCGACCTCGACCTCGACCTGGCGGACGGCGAGGTGCTGGCCGTCCTCGGCCCCAACGGGGCCGGCAAGTCCACGCTGCTGTCGCTGATCGCGGGGCTGGTGCGGCCCGACCACGGCACCGTCACGCTCGGCGACGCGACCCTCACCGACACGGCCGCCGGCGTGTTCGTCCCGCCGCACGCGCGCGGCGTGGCGCTGCTGTCCCAGCGGCCGCTGCTGTTCCCACACCTCAGCGTCGCCGCGAACGTCGCCTTCGCACCCCGCAGCCGCGGGACGGGCCGGGCGGCGTCCCGCGTGCTGGCCCGGCAGTGGCTGCAGGCCGTCGACGCCGAAGACCTGGCCCGCCGCCGGCCCGCCCGACTCTCGGGCGGCCAGGCCCAGCGGGTCGCGATCGCGCGGGCCCTCGCCGCCGAGCCGCGACTGCTGCTGCTGGACGAGCCGATGTCCGCGCTGGACGTGACCGCCGCGCCCGTGGTGCGCCGGCTGTTGCGGACCGTCCTGCGTGAGCAGTCGCGGACCGCGGTGATCGTCACCCACGACCTCCTCGACGCGCTCGCCCTGGCCGACCGGGTGGCGATCGTCGACGCGGGCCGGATCGTCGAGTCCGGCACCGTGCGCTCGGTCCTCACCTCGCCGCGCAGCGCCTTCGGCGCCCGGATCGCCGGGGTGGACCTGCTCGCCGGCACGATGGCCGCAACCGGTTCACTCGAGACGCCCTGGGGCACCACCGTTTCCGGGATCGAGGAGCCCGGCGGCGACCTCCACCCCGGCGCGGCGGCGGTCGCCCTGTTCCGGTCGGCCGCGGTGGCGGTGCACCTCGAACCGCCGCATGCCAGCCCCCGCAACGCGCTCCCCGTGACCATTGCCGAGATGGAGGTGCACGGGACGACCGTGCGGGTGCGCGGCGCCGAGAACCCGGACGGCAGCGCCGGTCTCGCGGCGGACGTCGCCGCCGCGGCCGTCGCCGACCTCGACCTCGCACCAGGGCGGCAGGTGTACTTCGTGGTCAAGACCCAGGAGGTGGAGCTGCACCCGGCGCTGCCGGCACCCGCCGGCTGAGCCGCGGCAACCGTCAGAACAACTCGTGGTCGCGCCGCCGCACCCTGCGCGTACGCAGCCGGTACCGCCACGAGAAGCCCGGCCACAGTGAGTGATTGGTGCCGTCCGCTGTGACGTACCAACTCGCGCATCCACCGGTACTCCAGACGGCGGACGCGAGCCGGTCGTGCAGGTCGGCGTGGTAGTCGGCCTGCGCGTCCGCGCGGACGTCGACCGCACCCGCCCCGTCCCGATCCACCAGGGCCATCGCCGCGAGCACGTGCCGGACCTGCGACTCGATCATGAACACCAGGGAGCTGTGCCCCAGGCCGGTGTTCGGCCCGGTGAGCAGGAACGCGTTGGGCAGGCCCGAGACCGTGATGCCGAGGTGCGTCGCGATCCCGTCCCGCCACCACAGCTCCTGCAGGGTGACGCCGCCCCGCCCGGCGAGCGGCAGCCGGGCCAGCGGGCCCGCCACCCGGAATCCGGTGGCGTAGACGATCACGTCCACCGGGCGCACCGTCCCGTCGGCGGTCACGACGGCGTCCGGGCGGATCTCGACGATCGGGTCGGTGACCACCTCCGTGCCCGGCCGGCTCAGGGCCGGGTAGTAGTCGTCGGACCGGAGGATCCGTTTGCAGCCGATGCGGTAGTCCGGCGTCAGCGCCCGCCGGAGTTCGGGGTCCGGGACCTGACGGCGCAGGTGCCCCCGTGCCCGACGTTCGAGAGGCCGGGTCAGCGCGGGCGGTCCGTTGAGCCCGAGCGCCAGCAGCTCCGCGTTCCAGTAGGTCAGCGCTCGGGCGATCCGCCCGGTCGCAGGCACCCGCGCGGCTGACAGGCGGGACCTGCGTCGCGGCAGCACCCACGGCGGCGTGCGCTGGTAGAGCTGCAGCGCGCCGGCGCGAGCGGCGAGCTCGGGCACCAGCTGGACCGCGCTCGCACCGGTGCCGATCACCGCCACCGTCTTGCCGGTGAGGTCGACGGTGTGGTCCCACTGCGCCGAGTGGAAGGAAGGTCCGCCGAAGGTCCCGGCGCCGGGGATCCGGGGCAGCGCGGGCTGGTGCAGGGCGCCCGTCCCGACGACCAGGAACTGCGCGACGTACTCGCGGCCGTCCACGGTCCGGACGTGCCAACGCCGGGCGGCCTCGTCCCATCGTCCGCCGCCGACCTCGGCACCGAATTCGATCTTCGCGCGGACGCCGTACTCGTCGCTCACCCGCCGGAGGTAGTCCAGGATCTCGGGCTGTGAGGCCCGGTCGCCGCCGCGGCGACGGTGCGGTGCGAACGAGTACGAGTACAGGACCGACGGCACGTCGCACTCGCAGCCCGGATAGGTGTTCTCCCGCCAGGTGCCACCGACCTCGTCGGCCTTCTCGAGCACCACGAACTCGCCCTCACCGGCCCGGGCCAGGCCCACCGCCATGCCGAGCCCGGCGAATCCCGCGCCGATGACCAGCACCCGGGTGCGCCGGACCGTCTCCGCGCCGAGCGCTGCCTCGTCTGCCTGTGTCATCGAACTCCACCTCTCACCCACCAACTTGAACAGTGTTCAAGTTGGTTACCGTTTAACGCAAATCGCCCTGTTCGCAGAGGTGACGGCCGACCGGGCGACCGCGCCGTACCCGGCAGGCGCACCGCGAGGTCGCTACCGTCGGGGCATGGCAACCACAGCGGATCACCTGCGGACCACCCTCGACGGCCGGTGGCGGGAGGTGCGGGAGAAGGTCCGGGTGGACCTCACCCGCCCCGAGTTCGCGCCGCACTTCACGCCGGACCTCGACGCCGCCCGAGCCAAGACGCTCGAGCAGATGCAGGTTCTCGCCGAATCCGGCTACGCTGCCAACGGTTTCAGCGTCGAGCACGGCGGCACCGGCGACGTTGGCGCGGCGGTCACAAGCATCGAGATGCTCGCGATGTCGGACCTGTCGCTGATGGTCAAGGCCGGGGTGCAGTGGGGCCTGTTCGGTGGCGCCGTCGAGAACCTGGGCACCGCCGCCCACCACGAGGATTACGTCCGGCCGCTGATCGACCTGGACCTGCTCGGCTGCTTCGCGATGACCGAGACCGGGCACGGCAGCGACGTGCAGGAACTCGAGACCACCGCCACCTACGACGCCGCGACCGGGGAGTTCGTGATCGACTCCCCCACCCCGTCGGCCCGCAAGGACTACATCGGTGGCGCGGCCCGGCACGCCCGGATGGCGGCCGTGTTCGCGCAGCTGGTCACCGCCGGCCCCGGCGAGGAAACGGAATCGAAGGGCGTGCACTGCTTCCTGGTCCCGATCCGGGACGAGCGGGGCGACGACCTGCCCGGCGTCACCACCTCGGACTGCGGGTACAAGGGCGGCCTGCCCGGCGTCGACAACGGCCGGATCGTCTTCGACCGGGTGCGGGTACCGCGGGCGAACCTGCTCAACCGGTACGGCGACGTCGCCGCGGACGGCAGCTACAGCTCGCCGATCGAGAACCCGAACCGGCGGTTCTTCACCATGGTCGGCACCCTGGTGCGGGGCCGCGTCACCGTCGGCGGGGCGGCCGGCGCGGCGGCCCGCGTCGCCCTGTCCATCGCCACCCGGTATGCGTTGCAGCGCAGGCAGTTCGACAAACCCAAGAGCAGCGAGGAGGTCCTCATCATGGACTACCTCGTACACCAACGCCGGCTGCTGCCRCTGATCGCGAAGTCCTACGCCCTGCACTTCGCGCAGAACGAGTTGGTCACCAGGCTGCACGAGATCCAGAGCGCACCGAAGGCGGACCCGCAGGAACAGCGCGAGCTCGAGGCCCGCGCCGCCGGGCTCAAGGCCGCGAACACCTGGCACGCCACCCGGACGATCCAGGAGTGCCGCGAGGCCTGCGGCGGCGCCGGCTACCTCACCGAGAACCGGCTCGTCGCGCTCAAGGCCGACACCGACGTGTTCACCACCTTCGAGGGCGACAACCACGTGCTCACGCAACTGGTGGCGAAGGAACTGCTCACCGCCTACGCCGACGAGGTGCGCGGGATGGGTCCGGTGGACTGGATGCGGTTCGCCGCCACCACCGTCGGCGACGTGGTCAAGAAGCGCACCGCGGCGCAACAGATCATCCAGACCATCCTCGACACCCGGCAGGACAACGAGGAGGACGGCAGCCTGTTCAACCGCGGCACCCAGCTGAGGATGTTCTCCGACCGCGAGGAGTACCTGCTCTCCACCGCCGCCCGGCGACTGCAGGGCGCTCAGAAGCGCGAGGACGACCCGTTCGACGCGTTCAACTTCGTCCAGGACCACGTGCTCCGGGCCGCCGAGGCGCACATCGACCGGGTGGTGCTCGAGGCGTTCGTGGCGGGCATCGACTCGTGCCCGGACGAGGCCGCGGCGGACCTGCTCGGCGAGCTGTGCGACCTCTACGCCCTGACGGTGATCGAGGAGGACAAGGCCTGGTTCATGGAGCACCGGCACCTGTCCGTCGAGCGGGCCAAGGCCGTCACCCGCGGCGTCAACGAGCGCTGCCGCACCCTGCGCCCGCACGCGCTGGAACTGGTCGAGGGGTTCGCGGTGCCGGGGTCCACGCTGGGCGCGGCGATGCTCGAGGGCTGACCGTGGACCGGCCGGGCGCGGGCGGGGTTCACCCGAGCTCGCCCGGCCGCAGCGCCCGGGTCCGGACGTCGGAGAGCACGCACCGGACGAACACCTCCCGGTCGACGCTGCCCCGCTGTCCGGACGCGGGGACCACGGCACTGACCGTGCGGTTCTCCAGTTCCGCGTCGCCGACGACCGCGATGTACGGGTCGCGGCGTCGACGAGACTCGCGGATGCGCGCGCCCAGCGAGCCCGCGCCGAGGACCTCGGCGCGGATCTTGTTCTCCCGCAACTCGACCCGCAGCTTGTCCGCTTCGTCACGGTGCCGCTCTGACACCGGCAGGACGGCCACCTGTCTGGGCGCCAGCCACGGCGGCATCCGGCCCTCGAAGCGCTCGACCAGCAGCGCCACCATCCGCTCCATGGACCCGAGCAGGCCCCGATGGATCATGACCGGGCGGTGCCTGGCGCCGTCCTCGCCGGTGTACTCGAGCCGGAAGCGCTCGGGTTGGTTGAAGTCGAGTTGCACCGTCGACAGGGTCTCCTCGCGGCCCTGGCCGTCCACGACCTGGACGTCGATCTTCGGGCCGTAGAAGGCTGCCTCCCCGTCCGCCTCGACGAAGTCGAGCTCGAGCGCGGCAAGCGCACCGCGCAGCTGGTCCTGTGCGCGGGCCCACTGCTCGTCGGTGCCGAGGTACTGCCCGGCCGCGCCGCGGAGCGAGAGTCGGTAACGGCGCTCGGTGACACCGAGGATCCGGTAGCAGCGCTCGATCGCGCCGAGCGCGAGTTCGACCTCGTCGCCGACCTGTTCCGGCGCGCAGAACACGTGCGCGTCGTCGAGGTTGATCTGGCGCACCCTGCTCAATCCGCCCAGCACGCCGGACATTTCGCTGCGGAACATCGATCCCAGTTCGGAGAGCCGGAACGGCAGGTCGCGGTAGCTACGTCCACGTGCGGCGAACACCTGCGCGTGGTGCGGACAGTTGGCCGGCCTCAGCACGAAGCTCTCGCCGCCGATCCGCATCTCCGGGAACATGTCCGCGGCGAACTTGGACCAGTGGCCGGACCTCTCGAAGAGGTCCTTCTTGGCCAGTACCGGTGTGTAGACGCCCCGGCAGCCGGTGCGGGCCGCCTCATCCGCCGCGAGCGCCTCGAGTTCGGCGCGAATGGTCGCGCCGTCCGGCAGCCACAGCGGAAGGCCCGCGCCGACGACGGGTGCGGTGTCGAACAGTTCGAGCTCACGGCCCAGAACGCGATGATCGGTTGTCATGGGGTGCCCACTCTCGTGACGCGAGAGGGAATCGATGCCCGAACACGAAAAAAGCCCCGGGACAATGACTCCCGGAGCTCGCTTGGTCGGTCAGCAGATGCTAGACAGCGCGCCGGAAGGTGTCCGGCGTCGTCGTCAGGTGCTGAATGCAAATCACGGTGGCAGCGTACATCCGACTTTTCCGTTGATCAATACCCGGCCGCGCTCGCGCTCACCCGCCCAGCCGGGACTCCAGCTCGGCCCTGGTCGCCAGGAACCACACCTGCCTGCCCCGATTCGACTCGCGCACGAAGTCCGCGAGGGCGCCGCTGCGCCCGATGTGTTCGTCGATGTCGCCGAGGATCACCACCCGCAACCGGTAGTTGACGAACTTCTGCAGCATCTCGCCCGCCAGTCTGGTTCGGAGGTCGAAGAAGTCCGCGGCCAACCGGGTCACGGGCAGCACGACGCACTCGACGTCGGTGCCGTACGTCTGCCCGATCACGTCGAGCGCGTCGGCCTCGGAGCCGATTTCGGGCCCCTCCGGCGGGCACACCCACGTCGACGTCCCCGCGATCACGGCGGCGCTCACGCGGCGCTTCCGAGCACCGCGTCGACCAGTCCGAGCACGTGCGCGGTCGCGGCGAGAGAACCGACCACGATGACCTTGAGTCGCTCGCCGGTCGGGTCGTAGACCGACTCGACCCGCAGCGGGCCCTCGCCGTCGTCGCGCGGGCCGGCGGCCGCGGCGGTCACCAGCGTGCCCACCCGGTCCGCCGTCGCCGCATCCACCGACTCCACCTCGACGACGCTCTCGGCCTCCCAGCGGCACGGCCGCGCCACGGCGGGTCCAGCCGACGACTGCCCGGTGAACGCCGGAAATCCCAACTCAGGGGGCCAGCCGGTAGCCCGCCTCCTCGACCGCCTCGGCGATCGACTGCCGTGCAACCGGCGAGTCACCGGTCACCTCGAGCGCACCGGACGCCAGGTCCACCCGGACGTCGGTGACGCCGGCGATCGCGCCGACCTCCTCGATGACCGCGGCGACGCAGTGCCCGCAGGTCATGCCGACGACGGCGAACGTGCTCTGCATCGTCACCCCTCCCCTACGACCGGACCAGCCGGGCGATGGCGTCGGACGCCTCCTTGACCTTGGCGTCGGCCTCGGGTCCACCCTTCTTGGCGGCCTCGACGACGCAGCCGGCCAGGTGCGCATCCATCAGCTTCAGCGAAACCGACTGCAGCGCCTTGGTTGCCGCCGACACCTGGGTGAGGATGTCGATGCAGTACCGGTCGTCGTCGACCATGCGCGAGATCCCGGCGACCTGCCCCTCGATGCGACGCAGTCGCTTGAGGAGGTCGTCCTTCTCGGGGGAGTAACCGTTCATGCCCCCAGGGTACCCCCCAAGGGTATTGTCCGCTACCGGCGGCGGACCACGTCGAGGACCAGCAGTCCCGCGGCGATCATCAGCGCCGTCGCACCGCCGATCCACGACCCGGAATAGCGGGTGCCCGTGAACGCGGGCGCCCCCTCGACCAGCGGCCCGAACTCCGTGGTGCTCACCCCCCGGGTCCAGCACCACACCGCCAGCGCCAGCGCCAGCACGGCCAGGAACCCCTCCGCGACCCGCAGCATGCGTCCGGTCACCGTCCGCTCCCCTCGTCCGCGGCGGCGCCAGGCACCGCACGCTCCAGCGCCGCCCGCAACCCGTCGCCGTCCCGGGCCCAGGCCCGGACGATTCCGCCGTCGCGTAGTCGCAGCCCGATCCCGGTCCGCCGCTTGGGCACCCCGGACAGCTCGCCGAGCGCGCGCGCCGTCTCCCAGGGTTCCAGGTCCGCGGCAAACGGGTCACCCGAGGGCAGGATCTCCTCGATCTCGGCGAGCGCCAACGTCTCGGTCCCGCACCGCAGGTCGGTGTCGGTCAGCGTGACGCTCGCGTGCTGCCGGGCCGCGGCCACCTGCAGCGCGACCAGACCCGCGAGCAGCGCCGCGCACACCGTCAGTGCCAGCCAGTGCACCCCGGCACCGAAGAAGAGGTCGCCGATCAGGACCACCAGGCACAGCACGGGCCCGACCGCGACCAGCCGCCAACTCCCGCCGGGCTCGGCGAAAACCGCCGGCTCAACCACGGTCGAACCACCCGGTCGCCGACGGCAGGTACACCAGCATGCCCGCCGCCAGCGTCACCACCGCCACCAGCAGCACCGGCGCCTGGCCCACCCCGGTGGGCAGCAGCGCGAGTTCGAGGACCGTGAACGCCGCCGACAGCGCCACCAGCGCCCGGCGGAAGCGTCCGTCGCCTGCGCGGGTGGGACCGGCCATCAGCCCGACCGCGAGGCCCACCAGCAGCGCGACCGCACCGGAGCCGCGCAGCAGCAGGACCAGCGAGTCGAGGTCGCCGGGCGCCGCGCCGTTTCCGAGCAGCTGATCGCGCAGCGCCGCACCGGAACTGGTGACGGCCAGCAACCCGAAGAGCACCAGCAGCGCCGAGCAGGCCAGCCACAGCCAGTACGCCACGGTGACCGGCCGCGGCCGGGTGCGCTCGTCGGTCACCGTTGCTGCTGCGCCTTCACACCCGGCATGAAGTACCGGTTGGAGTCGGCCCGGTGCATCAGCACCACCGCGCCCACCGACAGCACCGCCTGCAGGATGCCGGCGCCGCCCGCGACGACGGCGGCCGCGCCGCCCACCGCGCCGAGCCCGAACACCGTCGGGATCGCGACGAACACCGTCATCACACCGATCATGGTGACGAGCATCCTCGCCCAGTTTCGGCCGGCGCGCATCTTGAACACGAAGAGCAGGTAGACCCCGGTCAGGATCAGCCCGAGCACCGCGGTCAGCCCGAAACCGATCAGCAGCAGGCCCTCCGCGGTCGAACGGGTGATCTCCACCGTCTCGTCCTGGGCACGGACGTCGCGCACCAACTGGTCGGCGAAGTTCGCCCGGTCACCCAGCGCGGTCGCCAGCGTCGCGAAGAGGTTCACCACGCCGAGACCGGCGACGCCACAGAGCAACTGGAACGCGGTGACCACGTCCACGGGCGGCTGCGGCTTCGGCGGCACCGGCGGCGACTGGGGATACGGGTACTGCTGCTGCGGATACGGCTGCTGCGCCGGATACTGCGGCTGCGGATCCTGCGGCGGCTGCGGTGACTGCTGCGGGTCCTGCGGCGAGGGCGTCGTCACAACCGGGCCGCCACTTCGGCGGCCCAGTAGGTGAGCACGATGTCCGCCCCGGCCCGGCGGATGCACAGCAGCGACTCGTCGATGGCGGCGTCCCGGTCGATCCAGCCGTTCTGCGCCGCCGCGGTGATCATCGAGTACTCCCCCGAGATCTGGTACGCCGCAACGGGAACCGTGGAACGGTCGGCAGTCTCCCGGAGCACGTCGAGGTAGGACATGGCCGGCTTGACCATCACCATGTCCGCGCCCTCGGCCAGGTCCAGGTCCACCTCGCGAAGCGACTCGCGGCGGTTCGCGGCGTCCTGCTGGTAGGTGCGCCGGTCGCCGCTCAACGACGACCCGACGGCCTCCCGGAACGGGCCGTAGAAGGCGGAGGCGTACTTCGCCGCGTACGCGAGCATGCCGGTGTCGAGGTGACCCGCGGCGTCGAGTCCCGCACGGATCGCCGCGATCTGGCCGTCCATCATCCCGCTCGGGCCGAGCAGGTGCGCGCCCGCCTCGGCCTGCGACAGCGCCATGTCGACGTAGCGGACCAGGGTCGCGTCGTTGTCCACGGCGCCGTCCGCGGTGAGGACCCCGCAGTGGCCGTGCGCGGTGAACTCGTCGAGGCAGGTGTCGGCCATGATGACGGTGTCGTCACCGAGTTCGGTGCGCAGCGCCCGCAGACCGCGGTTGAGGATGCCGTCGGGATCGCTGGCCCCGGAGCCGGTCGCGTCCTTGTCCTCGGGCCGCGGCACACCGAACAGCATCAGACCGCCGACGCCCGCGGCCACCGCCTCGGTGGCGGCGACGCGCAGCGAGTCCAGCGTGTGCTGGAAGACGCCGGGCATCGAGGAGATCTCACGCGGCGCGTCGATGCCGTCGGCGACGAACATCGGCAACACCAGATGCCGTGGCTCCAGCGAGGTTTCGGCAACCAGGCGGCGCATCGCCGCGGTGCTGCGCAGGCGGCGGGGCCGCTCGGCGGGAAAGATCATGCCCTCCTTCGTCGGGCTCGTGCGCGGTTGACGGGTCCACCGACCCGTCGACCGCGCACGAGCGCGTCAGCGCCTAGCGCCTGCGGGACTTCTTGCGCGGGGGCGGCAGTGCACCCTCGGCGCGCAGCCGGGCCGCATGCTCCGCGAGGGCCTCCACCAGCGGTCCCGCCTGGGCGGTCTCCGGCTGCACGTCCACCCGCAGGCCGAACTCGATCGCGGTCTCCGCGGTCTTCGGCCCGATGCACGCCACCAGGGTGCGCGCGTGCGGCTTGCCCGCGATACCGACCAGGTTCCGGACGGTGGACGACGAGGTGAAGCACACCGCGTCGAACCCGCCGGTCTTGATCATCTCGCGGGTCTCGGCCGGCGGCGGCGCCGCCCGGACGGTCCGGTAGGCCGTGACGTCGTCGATCTCCCAGCCGCGCTGACGCAGGCCCTCGGCGAGGGTCTCGGTGGCGATGTCCGCGCGCGGCAGCAGCACCCGGTTGACCGGGTCGAAAACGTCGTCGTACGGGGCGAACTCGGCCAGCAGGCCCTCGCTGGACTGCTCACCGGACGGCACCAGCTCGGGGTTGATGCCGAACGAGCGCACCTTGTCGGCGGTGGCCTGGCCGACGCAGGCGATCTTCACGCCGGAGAAGGCGCGGGCGTCCAGACCGAACTCCTCGAACTTCTCCCACACCGCGCGGACCGCGTTGGTGGAGGTGAACACCACCCACTGGTAGCGGCCGTCCACCAGGCCCTTGACCGAGCGCTCCATCTGCGCGGGGCTGCGCGGCGGCTCGACGGCGATGGTCGGCACCTCGATCGGGATGGCACCGTGGGTGACCAGCCGCTCGCTCATCTCGCCGGCCTGGTCCTTGGTGCGCGGCACCAGCACGGTCCAGCCGTACAGCGCCCGCGACTCCCACCAGGACATCTTGTTGCGCTGCGCGACGACCTTGCCGACCGTGACGATCAGCGAGCCGACCAGTTCGGAGCCCGCCTCGTTCAGGGTGGCGAGGGTGGCCTCGACGGTGCGCTGCTGGCGGGTGGTGCCGCGGACGGTGATCGCGGCCGGGGTCTGCGGCGCCAGGCCGTGCTCGACCAGTGCGCTCGCGGTCTCCGCGAGGTGGGCGGCACCGGCGTGCAGCACCAGCGGGCCGGGCGCGGCGGCCAGCGCCGCCCAGTCGACCTCGCCGCGGACGTCGGCCTCGGTGTGGCCGGAGCCCAGCGCCATGCCGGCGTAGCTGGGCACCGCCGAACCGGCGGGCAGCCCGGGCAGCACCTCGAAGACCACCTGGGTGCGGGCCACCGCGGTGACCTCGGCGATCACCGAGTCGGTGGTCAGCGGATCGCCGGAGACCAGGCGGACCACGTCGTGGCCGTTCTTGGCCTCGGCGACCAGGGTCTTCGCGACCTCGGCGGGCTCGCCGAGGGCGGGCCGCACCTCGGAGAGGGGGTGCTCCGGGTCGACCTCGACGCCCTTGACCAGCAGCGCCGTGCCGACCAGCGCGGCGACGCCCTTGTCGACGTCGGGATCGGTGAACGCGAGCGTCGCGTTGGCCAGGACGTCCCTGGCGCGGACGGTGAGCAGCGCGGGATCGCCGGGCCCGGAGCCCACGAACAGGATCCGTCCGGGAGTGTTCTTTCGGACTCGGCTCATCGGTTGTTCTCCAGTGCGTTCAAGTGTCGAGCAGTGTGGGGTCGTGCGATGTCAGGTGCTGTGACGGGGTGCTGCGGACCGGGGTGGTACCTGGCCCGCCTGGGTTTCGACGATCTACACATCGGCGACACCCATCAACTCGCGGGCGCCGAGGTCGAGCAGTTCGCGGGCCAAGGCCCGGCCCAGCTCCTCGGCACGGTCGGGCGGGCCCACCACCGATGCCCGGATCGAGTCCGAGCCGTCCAGTGCGGCAGCGCAGCCGCGGACCGACAACTCGTCGAAGACCCGGCCGTCGTCGTCGATGGACTCGACGACCTCGGCGATCGCGCCGACCGGCGCGGTGCAGCCTGCCTCGAGTTCGGCGAGCAGGCTGCGCTCGGCGACGACGGCCGCACGGGCGTGGGCGTCGTCGAGCCGGGCCAGGATCGCGATCAGTTCCGGGTTGTCCGCCCGGCACTCGACGGCCAGCGCGCCCTGGGACGGCGCCGGCAGCATCTGCACCGGGTCGAGCGTCTCGGTGATCACGTCGAGGCGACCGATCCGGGACAGCCCGGCACGCGCGATGACGATCGCGTCGAGTTCGCCGGACTGGACCTTGCCGATGCGGGTGTCGATGTTGCCGCGCAACTCCTGGATGTCGAGTCCCAGCCCGAGCGCGCGCAGCTGGGCCCGGCGGCGCGGGGCCGACGTCCCCACCTTCGAGCCGGCGGGCAGCTCACCGAGCACCAGTCCGTCGCGGGCCACCAGCGCGTCGCGCGGGTCCTCGCGGCCCGGCACCGCGGCGATGACCAGCCGCTCGTCGGGCGCGGTGGGCAGGTCCTTGTACGAGTGCACGGCGACATCCACGCGACCGGCGGCGAGCTCCTCGCGCAGTTCCGCGGTGAACACGCCGACGCCGATGCGCTGCACCGGACCCGGCGTGACGTCGCCCTTGGTCTTGACGATCACCAGTTCGGCGGGATGGCCGGCGGCGATCAACGCGTCCCGGACGGTGCCCGCCTGGGTGGTCGCGAGCAGGCTGCCGCGGGTGCCGATCCGCAGGGTCCGCACCCTGGTCTCGCCGGCCGGCTGGGCGGTCGCGGTCATGCCTGCATCCCCTTACGCCAAATCTCTGCACTGTCGGCCTCGTGGCCGGCGGTGAAATCGTCCGCGAGCTCGACGGCCCGGATCTCCATCGGCGCGGCCACGGCCTCCGCCGAACCCGGCGCCAGCTCGAACAGCTCCCGCAGCGCGGCCGCGTACTGGTCTCCGCCGGGCGCGGCGGCGAGCTGCTTGACCCGCACCGTCGGGGCGTGCAGCAGCTTGTCCACGACGCGCCGCACGGTGCGCGCGACCTCGTCGCGCTGCGGGTCGTCGAGGCCCGGCAGCCGGGACTCGAGCCGGAGCAGCTCCGCCTCGACGACGTCGGCCGCGCGCTGACGCAGCGCCGTCACCGTCGGGGTGACCTCCGCGAGCCGCTGACCGGCCAGGTAGGTGGCGAGCTCGCCCGCGACGATCTCGCGTGCGGCGTCGGCGTCGGAGGCCGCGGCCCCGGCCGCCGGGTCCCGCTGCAGCGACTCCATGTCGAACACGGTGACGCCCGGCAGCCCGGCGACGGGTGACTCCACGTCGCGCGGCAGGCCGAGGTCGCAGATCACCAGCGGGCGGTCCGCCTCGCGGCCGAGCTGGGCCAGCGCGCGGTGGGTGTCCGCGAGGGTCACCACGGCGCCGACCGCGCCGGTACAGGTCACCAGCACGTCCGACTGCGCCATCGCCGACGGCAGCTCGCTCAGCTCCACCGTCTCCGCCTCGATGCCGTTTCCGCGGGCGGTCTCGGCGAGGCGCTCGGCGCGGTCGCGGGTGCGGTTGACCACGAGGATGCGTCCGATGCCGGCCCGGGTCAGGTGCGCGACGGACAGCCCGCCCATCGCGCCCGCGCCGAGCACGACCGCGGTCCGGCCGGTCAGCGCGCCGCCGAGCAGCTCGGCGGCCCGGTCCAGCGCCACCGACACCACCGACGCGCCTGCCCGGTCGATACCGGTCTCGGAGTGCACCCGCTTGCCGACGCGCAGCGCCTGCTGGGCCAGTTCGTGCAGCGTGCGGCCCGCGGCCTGCTGGCCGTCGGAAGTGGCGTAGGCCGTGCGGATCTGGCCGAGGATCTGCTGCTCGCCGATCACCATCGAGTCCAGGCCGCTCGCGACCGCGAACAGGTGCTCGGCCGCGGCCTCGCTGTAGCGGACGTAGGCGTGCTTGGTCAGGTCCGTCAGGTCCAGTCCGGCGTGCTCGGCCAGCAGTTCGCCGACGGCGCCGAGGGCTCCGTGGAACGCGTCGACCACCGCGTAGACCTCGACCCGGTTGCAGGTCGAGACGATCATCACCTCGGAGACGTGCGACGACTCGAGCATCTTGTCGATCAGCTTGGGCCGATCCGTGTCGCCGATCGCGACCCGCTCGAGGACGGACACGGGAGCGCTTCTATGCGAAATCCCGACCAGGAGAACACTCACGGAGCAGCCACCGATCCATTCGTTGTCGAAGTCGAGCTTGTCGCGTCCGGGTCCGTCTCGGCGTTGCGGGCGCTGTGGAACGAGAGAACCTGCATCTCGACGGCCAGGTCCACCCGACGGATCTCGACGTGTCGGGGCACCTCCAGCGGCGACGAGGCGAAGCTGAGGATGCATCGCAGACCGGCCTTCACCAGCTGGTCGCACACCTCCTGGGCCGAGTCGTCCGGGGTCGCGATGACCCCGATCGTCGCGCCGAGGGCGCGGCACGCCGACTCCAGTTCGGCGACGTCGCGCACGACGAGTCCGTCGACGGTACTGCCGATCCGCTCCGGATCCCGGTCGAACAGGCCCGCCATCGTGAAACCGCGGCGTCCGAATCCGCCGTACCGGGCCAGCGCCTGACCGAGGCTGCCGACGCCGACGAGCACCACCCGGTGGCCGCGGTCGAGCCCGAGGGCCTCCTCGATGCGGGCGCGCAGCCGGGACACGTCGTAGCCGACTCCGCGGACCCCGTTGGGGCCCAGGAAGGAAAGGTCCTTGCGCAGCTTCGCCGAACCGACGCCCGCGGCCGTCGAGAGTTCTTCGCTGGAGACGATCAGCGTGCCGTCGTCGGCCATCTGGCCGAGCACCCGGAGGTAGGTCGCGAGCCTGGTGACGGTGGCCTGCGGCAGGTCGCGCACGGTGGCGTCCGAGCGTGCCGCGTCGGCCGGCCGGCCCGCCCTGTCGGCACCGAGTCGAGCGCCCCCCTCAGCTCCCGCGACACCACGGGCAGCGAACCCATGCGGCTGGTGCTGTTCGGTCACTTCGATGGCTCCTCGTCCGACCATGCACACGGCCGGTCATCAGGTTGATCCGGGGGGACTGGTGACACCACGGTAACTGCTTGTGAAGCTCTGCACAAAGTCGCCGGATCCCGGCAACACCCGCTGCGACCTGCGCAGCGACCGCCCACCGGGGTTCGCAGGTCGGCCTCAGATTGTCAAATCCGAGCGGAGCCTGACCTCGTCGACCTCCCAGTAGCTGTGCTCCCGATCGTCGAGCAGCACCACCGGCAGCCGATCCCCGTACTCCGCCCGCAGCTCGGGATCCGTCGCGGCCGCCTCGTCGACGTCGACGGATTCGAGGACAATGCCGAATTCCTCACACAACGGCAGCAGTTGCTCCCGCGCGGTCTCGCAGGAGCCGCAACCGGCCCGGGTGAGCAGGGTGATGGTGTGTGCCACGGCGGTCATGCGTCCACTGTGCCACCGGCCGCGGGCACCTCCTGCACCGATCTGCGGAGACGGATATCACAGCCGTCGGTTGCCGGTGCGTTCCGCCCGGTGCACCCTCGGTGCTGGGGATAGGGTTACCGCAGAATCGGCGATCACAGGAGGTGCGAGTGCCTGGGCTATCACGGCCGACGGGATCGGGGGTGAGCACCGGCTGGCTCGGCGGAGCGGTGCCGTTCCGCAAGCGCGGCAGGCTTCCGCTCGGTCCCAGCGACGCACAACTACGGGCCAACCGGGCCGGCGAGGCGAGCGCGGACGCCGCGATCGCGCTGCACGCCGCCGAGACCGAGGCCGTCGCCGCCGAGGCGGGCGCCGGGACCCCGGACACCGCGCCCGCGGTGCCGCTGGACCTGACCGCCGCCGCATTCTTCGACGTCGACAACACCATGGTCCAGGGCGCGTCGATCATCCACTTCGCCCGTGGCCTGGCCGCCCGCAAGTACATCTCCTACGGCGACATGGCCCGGTTCGGCTGGCAGCAGGTCAAGTTCCGGGTCACCGGCAAGGAGAACAGCGGCGACGTCGCGAGCGGCAAGGAGAAGGCGCTGGCCTTCATCGCCGGACGCGAGACCGCGGAGTTCACCCGGCTCGGCGAGGACATCTACGACGAACTGATCGCCGACAAGATCTGGCCGGGCACCCGGGCGCTGGCCCAGATGCACCTCGACGCCGGGCAGCAGGTCTGGCTGGTCACCGCCACCCCGGTCGAGTTGGCGCAGGTGATCGCGAAGCGACTCGGCCTGACCGGCGCGCTGGGCACCGTCGTCGAGAGCGAGCAGGGCAAGTTCACCGGCCGCCTGGTCGGCGACATCCTGCACGGACCCGGCAAGGCGCACGCCGTGCGCACCCTGGCCGTGCGCGAGGGCCTGAACCTCAAGCGGTGCACGGCCTACTCGGACAGTCACAACGACGTGCCGATGCTCTCGCTGGTCGGCACCGCGGTCGCCATCAATCCCGACACCGATCTCAAGGAAGTCGCCAAGACCCGCGGCTGGGAGATCCGGGACTACCGCACCGGACGCAAGGCCGCGAAGGTCGGCGTGCCGACCGCGCTGGCACTCGGTGCGCTCGGCGGCGCCCTGGCCTCGGTGATCGGTCGTCGCAAGCACTGACCTGCACCCGTGGCGATCCCTCCCCCGCAGGGCGGGGTCGCCACGGGCGGCGTGGCCGAGTCAGCCCATGAACACGTTGCGACGCTTGGCGAGCAACCGGTAAAGCGTCTGCTGGATGTTCTCGCGGACGTGGTCGGTGACCTCGAAGAGCACCATCGGGTCCTCCGCGGCGACCGTGTCGTAGGAGTCCGTGACGATCGGCTCACCGAACTCGATGTACCACTTCGACGGCAACGGGATCAGCCCGAGCGGGCCGAGGTGCGGGAAGAACGGCGTCACCGGGAAGTACGGCATCCCCAGCAGCCGGGCCAGCGACTTGATGTCGCCGATCTTCGGGTAGATCTCCTCCGACCCGACGATGGAGCAGGGGATGATCGGGGCGCCGGTCCGGATCGCGGCGCTGACGAAGCCCCCCCGACCGAAGCGCTGCAGCTTGTAGCGCTCGCTGAACGGCTTCCCGATCCCCTTGAAACCCTCCGGGAACACCGCCGCCACCTCGCCGCCGCGCAGCAATCGCTCGGCGTCCGGATTGCAGGCCAGGGTGTGGCCCGCCTTGCGGGCGATGTTGCCGACCACCGGCATCTCGAAGGCCATGTCCGCGGCCAGCATCCGCAACGGCCGGTGCGCCGGATGGTGGTCGAACATCGCCACCGAGGTCATCAACCCGTCGATCGGCACCACGCCCGCGTGGTTGGCCACCACCAGCGCGCCACCCTCGGCGGGCACGTTCTCGATGCCGCGGACCTCCACCCGGAACCACGAGTCGAACAGTGGGCGCAGCAGCGGCAGCCACACGTTCTCCGTGAAGTGCGGGTCGAAACCGAACTCGTCGACCTGGTAGTCGCCGGTGAGGCGGCGGCGGATGAACTCGGCCGTCGCCACCACCTGGTCCGCGACCATCCCCCGCGCGGAGTCGAGCAGCGCGCCGGCCAGCCCCGGTGCATCCGTGTCGGCCGACGCCGGCGGAACCGTGAACAGTTCGGTCGGCTCGGAGGGGGTGACCGGTCCGCCGCCGTGCCGGGCACGCACCCGACGCGGCCCGGAGTCGCTGTGCAGCGGGATGACCTTCGCCACCTCGTTCGCCTCGTTCGCCGCGTCACTCATCGCGTCGCCCCCGTAGCCCCAACCAGCCGGCCCACGCCGGATTCCACCGAGCGCAGCCATTCCCTGCTGATGACGGGACTGAAGCCCGCGCCCCGGATCGTGTCGTCCATCGCCTGCAGCGACGTCCAGCGCGGCTCGAATCCCAGCTCCGCGCGCATCCGGTGGGTGTCGAGGCCGCAGCCGAAGTGGTAGTAGTCCAGCTGCTCGTTGGTGAAGTCCCGCATCACCGATCCCATCATCGCGCGGCCGAGGGTCCGGAACAGCGGGTACGGCACCGGGACCGCGACGCCGCCCGCGCGGCGGATCGCCTGGGAGAGCATCACCACGCCGTCGGCGGCTACGTTGAAGGTGCCGGCCGGCCCGGCCACCGTGGCCCGTTCCAGGGCCGCCAGCGCATCCTCCTCGTGCAGCAACTGCATCCGGGCGTCGCGCCCCATGATGATCGGGACGACCGGCGAGTTCAGGAACTGCGAGACCGCGCCGTGCAGTCGCGGGCCCACCAGCGGCGCCATCCGCAACAGTGACACCGCGATCTCCGGGCGCCGCCGGCCCAGCCCGCGCGCGTACCCCTCGATCTCGATGGTGTCCTGGGCGAAGGCACCCCGCGGCGGCGTCCGGGCGCTCATCTCCTCGGTGAACCTCGCGGGGTCCTTCGCGCTGCAGCCGTAGACCGCGCTCGAGGACCGCACCACCACCTTGCGGACGTCCGGGGACTTCTGGCACACCGCGAACAGCTGCATGGCGCCGAGGACGTTCATGTCCTTCATCGCGGTCCGGTTGCCGGACTTGGGCGCCTTGTCGATGGTCGCCGCGTGGACGACGGTGTCGACCTTGGCGCCGCGGATCACCTTGCCGATGAGCGGGTTGCGAATGTCCGCACGGACGAACTCGGCGCGCCCCATCCGGCGGAGCATGTCCTTGCTCGGGGAGACGGCGTCGACCGCGATGACTCGTTCGATGCTCGGATCCTGCGCGAGCCTGGTCACCAGGTAGCCGCCGAAGAACCTGCTCGCCCCTGTCACCAGCACTACCCCGGGGGGCTGCACCCCTCGATCGCCAACTGCCACCACTCCCACACCCCGTTCGTGATCGACCAACTGTGGCTGACGCCACGACCCGCTCCCCTGCGAGCCTAACCCCGACGACGCCGGGTCCGAGAAAGATTAACGCTACTGAAACACGCCATCCACCTGCCGTTTTACTGACGAAGACGCATCAATTCACGGGCCGGCCGGAATCGATCGAGACGAATACGACGATTCCGGCGGACCCACCCCGAGACCCGTCACACGGCGGCCGGGCACCGCCGAAACGCGGTACCCCAGAAACGCGGCACCCCGAACGCAGCGATGCCCGCCACCTTACGGTGACGGGCATCGATTGGGCACTCGGCCCACACGCCGGATCGGCGTGCCTGCAGCTCGGCGAACTACTTACCGAGCTTCCTACGCTGCACCCGCGTCCTACGAAGCAGCTTGCGGTGCTTCTTCTTCGACATGCGCTTGCGTCGCTTCTTGATAACTGAACCCATGGCGGGTGTCCCTCACGTTCTTCTCTAGCGTTCCTGCGCACGCCGGTTACGTACGCGTGCGTTACGAATCTGGCGCTGTAGCCACCATCCACTAGCCCAGCGCCTGACGACACCGGCTGGCACGACGATTAGTCATCGTACCGGTGTCGCCCTGCTCCGCCGAAACCGAGCGTGGCTTACGAGACTTCAGCCCGCGTCGAAATACGACGTCTGCAGGTAGTCGTGCACTGCCTTCGCATGTACCCGAAACGAGCGACCGACCCGAACCGCAGGCAGTTCGCCGCTGTGCACCAACCTATACACCGTCATCTTGGAAACCCGCATCAGGGTCGCCACCTCGGCGACCGTGAGGAACTGCGTGCCACCGAGGACGGGCTGACCGTCTCCGGCCGATCCCTTCGACTTACTTGTAGACACCATTAACTTGTATACCTCCGGCACATGTCGCGCCGCCGGCTTCCCCTCCGGCGGTACAGACACGCACGTGCTAACCGCAGTTTACCGGGACAGATGGTGTTGATGCGACGGGTGTGAGCGAAAACGGCTGTGAATTCCGGATTCGACACCGGCCGGCCTCCCGCGTCGCGGCGAGCCASGGGAGGCCGCGGCCCTATTCGGCCGACACGCCCGCCTTCTCCGTCGGGGCACCCAGGGCCGCCGACTTCACCTTCGCGGCCGTGAGCGCGTCGTAGAACGCCGTACGCAGCCCACCCCGCTCGAGTTCACGCACCGCGGCGGCGGTGGTGCCGCCGGGCGAGGTGACCGCCGCGCGCAGCTCGGTCGCCGACTCCCCGGACTCCGCCAGCATGGCCGCCGAGCCCACCATCGTCTGCACCACGAGCTCGGACGCCGTCGCCCGGGTGAGCCCGAGGCTCACGCCCGCGTCGACCATCGCCTCCGCGACCAGGAAGAAGTAGGCCGGGCCGGAACCCGAGACCGCGGTGACGGCGTCGATCTGCGCCTCCGACACGGTGACCACCTTGCCCACGGACCCGAGCAGCTCCCGCACTGTCTCCAGGTGCTCGGCCTTGGCGAAGCGGCCCGCGGCGATCGCACTGACACCCTCGCCCACCAACATGGGGGTATTCGGCATCACCCGGACCACCGGGACGCCGGCGGGCAGCTTGTTCTCGTACCGCCAGGTCGGCAGGCCGGCGGCCAGCGTCACGATGAGCTGCTCGCGCTCGCCGTCGAGGTCACCKGCCGCCAGCTGCGCGACCACCGGGTCGACGTCGCCCGGCTTGACCGCGATGACCACCACGTCGGCGCCCTCGGCCGCGTCCGCGACGGTCGTCACCCGGATCGCGTACTGCTCCGCCAGCTCGGCTGCGCGGGCCGGGAACGACTCCGCGACAACCAGGTCCCGAGCCGCGCGCCCGGCCTTCAACAGCCCCGAGATCAGCGCCTCGCCGATCCGGCCGCCACCGATCACTGCAATTCTCGTCATGCCCGCCAGCCTGCCAGCCCACCCACGGGTGTGGCCACGCAGGTCCGCCCGTCAGCCCTTCGGGATCATCGCGAGCTGACGGCTCTGAACGACGGTCTGCCCGGTCTGGTCGAGCACCACGTGGTCCTCCTCGAACCAGGTATCGCCGAGGACGGTAGCGCTGGCCATCACCCGCAGCCATCCGGGTGCCGGGCGCCGGCGCAGGTAGGTGGTGAGCTGGACGGTCGGCGCCCAGCCGAACATGCCCCGGTTCATCGTCACCGGGGCGCTGAGGTCGCCGGTCATCAGCGCGAACAGCAGCGCGACGTCGGGATCGGCCTCGTCCTCGGCGAAGGGCCGGACCCACATCCGGTTCACCGGGTCGCCCTGCTCGCCCGCCAGGAACCGCGCGGCGGACGGGTCCACCCGCAGGTCGCATCCCTTGGCCACGTGCACGATCTGACCCATCGGGTGGTCCGGGACGATGTGGACGGCGTCCGCGGGCGGCTCGGCGGACAGGTCCGCCACCGCGAGCGGAACCTGGTGCCGGGGCTCGCCGACGTCCAGGACGCCGAGGGTCACGGCGACCGAGACCGCGAGCCGGTCCCCCTGGTACAGGTCCACGTCGACCAGGCAGACCTGCCGGCCGCGCTTGCGGACGGTGGTGGCCAGGCGCACCTCGCCCGGGTCCGGCGCGCTGACGTAGCTGGCGCTGACCGAGATCGGCTGCATCGCGCCGGCGTCGTCGCCCGACGCACGGATCGCGTCGCGGGCGGCGGCGGCGCACACGGCCATCATGCAGCCGCCGTGGACCTTGGGGCCGATCGTCCAGACCGCGTCGACGACGGCGCCGAAGTTGCCCTCCCCGAGGTCGGTGAGCGTGGTCAGGTCCGCGAACGGCCGGGTGGAGGTGAGGATGGAGGGAGCGCTCATGGGGTGTCCTCTCGGAGCAGTTGCGACGGCTCGGCCGTCAGGGTTCGGGACGCGATGTCCTGGTGGGCGAGGCGGCGCATGGCGGCGAGCACGGGTTCGTAGACCGCGGTCCCGAGCACCGCGTACTCGACCGCGGCCTCCGTGGACCCGACCGGCATGTGCGCGAGGTCGAACTCGGCGATCGCCTGGACGTGCCGGCCGTAGTTGTCGAGGCGTTCGACGGTCATCGGGATGCCGACCGCCTCGACCGCCGCGAGCGCCCGGTCGAGCTGCCCGACTGCCGGGAAACGCGGGTCGTAGACCTGGCCGAGGTGCTCGAGCGCCCACTGCGCCCGGGGGTTCTCTCGCGGGGCCGGGACGTCCGGGTCGGGGTACGGCGGAAGCGCCGCGACGGCCCGGCCGAGCGTCTCGAACAGGTCGTCTCCCGGATCCTCGGTCAGCCGGACGATGACGCGGATCTTGTGGATCGGCAGACCGGCGCCGGCCAGCGCCTTGATCAGCGCCAGGCGGCGCAAGTGCCTCTCGTCGTACCGGGACTGGGTCGCGCTGGTCGCCTCGCCGGGCATCAGGACGCCCTCGCGGAGGTAGTACTTGATCGTCGCGAGCGGCAGTCCGGACCGCTCGACCAGCTCGGATACACGCATCGAACCTCCGGACGGGCGGTCGGATCGTCGGCCGTTGACGACCCTATTGGACAGTTCTAGTATCCAATACTAGATACCGGAGCTATCCATTGCTACTCCGGGTCAATCTGCCACCGATCGAGGAGCCCTGTCATGGATCCCGTTCTCACCGTCGTCGCGGGTGTCACCGTTCTCACCGTCGTGGGCATCGCCTTCGGCGGCACGTTCATGCTCCGCATCGTCACCGGAAGCCGGGGCGCGAACGCCCTGCAGAAGACGATGTTCCGGGCCGGCCACGCGCACGCGGGTGTGCTGGTGACCCTCGGCCTGGTGGTCGCGCTGCTCACCCAGGCCGCCGGCGTGGCCGCGACGTGGTCCGCCGTCGGCTCGATCCTGGTGCTCTCCGCCGCGATCCTGGTGCCGGCGGGGTTCTTCCTGTCCGTGCTCGGCGAGGACCCGCAGCGCCCCAACGCGTGGATCCGCTCGGTGTGGGCCGGGTTCGCGGTGCTGGTGGCGGGACTGATCGTCGCCGGCGTCGCGACAACCGTCGCCGGCGTCAGCGCACTGGGTTGAGCCGATACCCCGCACGCGAGATCGGGGGTACCGCGAGGGTGCGTCAGGCGGTGGCGGGCCGCACCGCCAGGTGTTCGCGGGCGAAGCTCAACGACTGCCCCAGCATGGACGCCCGCTCGGCGCGGGTCCGCGCGTTCTGGGTGTTGATCTCGAGCACCACCTGACCGTCGAACCCGCTCTCGGTCAGGTGCCGGCACACCTGCGCGCACGGCTGGGTCCCGTGCCCTGGGATGAGGTGTTCGTCCGCTGACGCGCCGCGACCGTCGGCGAGGTGCAGGTGCTTGAGGCCGCTCCCCATCCGCCCGGCCAACTCCAGCGCGTCCATGCCCGCGGTCGCGGTGTGCGAGAGGTCCAGCGTGTAGTGGGCGTGCCCGGTGTCGGTGGGGTCGTACGACGGCGCGAAGGCGGACACCCCGCGACCGGGGCCGCCGCGCTTCTCCAGACGCTGCGCCGAGGCCGTCTTGGTGCCCCAGAACCGGTCCGTGCGCATCGGGAACATGTTCTCCACCGCGACCACCACGTCGCTGCGCTCCTCCAGGTCACGCACCTGGTCCGCGAAGCCGTCCGCGTAACGCCGCTGCCACCGGAACGGCGGGTGCACCACCACGGTCCGCGCGCCGAGCGCCTCCGCTGCCCGCACCGAACGCTCGAGCTTGGCGACCGGGTCCGCTCCCCACACCCGCTGCGAGATGAGCAGGCAGGGCGCGTGGATGGCCTGCACCGGGACCGCGTACTTGCGGACCAGTCGCTTGACCGCGTTCATGTCCTGGCTGACGGACTCCGCCCAGACCATCAGCTCGATGCCGTCGTAGCCGAGCTCGGCCGCGAACTCGAAGGCGGCCTCGGTGTTCTGCGGGTAGGCAGAGGCGGTCGACAGCCCCACCAGAATTTGCCTGTTACCGTTCCGGCCGCCGTCTGTCGCCATGTCTACCCCGTCAACTCGAGCTGAGTACGAAGGCCAGTGGGCCGATCGTCACGAACACCCCGACGATCACCGCGATGAGCAGGCTCACCATGTCGTCGGTCTGGCGCAGGATCCGGACCACCGCGACCAGTCCGGCGATCACCAGCACTGCGAGCACCAGCGCCACCCAGGGCAGCATCTCCCACAGCGTCTCGAAGCCCTTGAACAGCAGTCCGCCCGCGACGACCGCGACCAGCGCCTGCCCGGCCAGCACCGCCCACTGGCGAGCCGGGCTGCCCTCGGCCGCCTCGCCGTCGTCGGACCCGGAGTCGTCCGCTGCGCTGTCCGCTTCGGCCTGCGGTGCGGCGTCGTCGGCAGACTTGCCGCGTCGTGACCTGCGGCCCTCGTCCGCGTCGGTGATTCGCGGGAACTCGCCGGTGGTGTGGACCTGCGCCCGGGCGTCGTCGAGCGTCTCGTTGCGCGCGGTGCGCCCTGCCCCGGACTTCCGCAGCGGTTCGTCCTGGGGCGAGGCCCCGGACAGCAGGGCCGGCTCGCTGCCGGCGAACGGCGTGAACGCGCCCGCCGTGCGGGCGGAGTTCCCGAGCGCCTTCGCCGCCGGCTTCTCTGCCGCGGCCTTCTCTGCCGCCGCCCCGCTCTTGGCCGGGCCGGACTTGCGCGCGGCATCAGCCTTGGCCAGTACAGCCTTGTCCAGAGCCGGGATCGCCTGCGTGTGGTCTTCCTCGGCCGGCGCCGTCGGGGTGGCCGCGCGGGACGCCGCGGGCGTGATCGTCCGCATCTGCGGCATGGCCGCCGTCAGCGGCATGGCCGCCGTCTCGGGCCTGGCCGCCGCCTCGCGCCTGGCCGCCGTCTCGGTCTTGGCCGGCGTCTCGACCTTGGGCACCGCCTTCGAGTTCAGCGCCGCTTCGAACTTCAGGGCCGACTCGGACTTCGGGGCCGCCACCGGCTTCGCGACCACCTCCGGCTTCGCGGCCGGCACCGCGGGCGCCGTCGGCTCCGCTTTCGGGGCCGCGCCGGACCTCAGCGCCGCCTCGAACTTCAGAGCCGACTCGGACTTCGGGGCCGCCACCGGTTTCGGGGCCGCCTCGGGCGTGGCCGGCAACTCGACCGCCACCGGCGGCGCGGGCTCGACCACTGCCGGCGCGGGAGCCGGCTCCGGCACGGCCACCACCACCGGCTCGGGGGCCGGCGCGGGGGCCGGTGGTTCGGGAGGCTCCGGGCGGTCCCGCACCACCGGGATCTCGCCGGTCAGTTCCGCCACAGTGATGCCACCGGCGACGCCACGACGCCGCCGACCGCCACGAGACTCGACCTGCTGTCCGTTGCGGGCAAGAAGTTCCGCAACGGAGATCTGGCCCGTGTTCTCCGAACCCTCGCTCATCGCGCCACCACCAGTTCGCCGCCCATCTCAGTATCCAGTTTGCGCAGGATCAGTCCTTCGCGCAGCGCCCACGGACAAATCTCCAGTTCGTCCACCGACAGTGCCCGCATGGTCGCCTCCGCGATCAGTGCGCCGGCCACGATCTGCTGCGACCTGTCGGCGCTCACTCCCTCCAGTTCGGCGCGGTCGGCGGTCGTCATCCGCGAGATGAACGCGATCAGCTGCCGCAAACCACTCGAAGTCAGTGTCCTACGCACACGCGGTCCGGCGGCGGAGGGCGCGGCGCCGGTGAGTCGGGCCAGCGACCGGAAGGTCTTGGACGTCCCGACCACGCGGTCCGGCGTCCCCGCGGCCCGCAGCTCCTTCGCCGGCTCCACCAGTTCCGCGTCCAGCCAGTCCCGCAGCACCGCGATCCGACGCTTGCCCGGCGGGTCGGCGGACAGCCAGTCCCGGGTCAGGCGGCCGGCACCGAGCTGCAGCGAGAAGGCGACGTCCGGGTCCTCGTCGCCGCCGCTGGTGAGCTCGAGCGAACCACCGCCGATGTCGAAGTTCATGATCCGGCCGGCGCTCCAGCCGTACCAGCGGCGCACCGCGAGGAAGGTCAGCCGGGCCTCGTCGACGCCCGAGAGCACCTCGAGCCGCACCCCCGTCTCCTCTCGGACCCGCGCCAGCACGGCCTCCGAGTTGTTCGCGTCCCGCACCGCCGAGGTGGCAAAGGCCATCAGCTCGCCGCACCCCGAGGTGGACGCGATGCTGGCGAAGTCGCCGACCGCGGCGACCAGGCGGTCGGCACCGGCCTCGGTGATGTCGCCACGGTCGTCGGTGTTCTCCGCGAGCCGCAGCGTGGACTTGGTTGAGCTCATCGGCGTGGGATGGGCGCCCCTGTGGGCATCCACCACGAGCAGGTGAACTGTGTTGCTTCCGACGTCGAGCACCCCTAAACGCACGTGACCACGGTACTGGGTCTACCGTCGGGCACTGTGACAGCAGGCAATACCGCGCCCTCGGACAAGATGGTGCCGACCCCCGAAGTCGACCTCGACTTCCCCCGCGAGTGGATCGAGTTCGTCGATCCGTCGAACGCGGAGCACGTCGTCGTCGCGGACCTGACCTGGCTGCTTTCCCGCTGGACCTGCGTCTTCGGCACCCCCGCGTGCCAGGGCACGGTGGCCGACCGGCCGGACGACGGTTGCTGCTCGCACGGCGCCTTCCTCTCCGATGCCGAGGACCGGGACAAGCTCGACAAGTCAGTGAAGTTGCTCACCGCGCAGGACTGGCAGTTCATCGACAAGGGCCTGGGCAAGAAGGGCTACGTCGAAGAGGACGACCTCGACGACGAGCCGGCCGTGCGGACCCGGCGCTACAAGGGCGCCTGCATCTTCCTCAACCGACCCGGCTTCGACGGCGGTATCGGCTGCGCGCTGCACTCGATGGCGCTGCGCAAGGGCATCGAGCCGCTCGAGGTGAAGCCGGACGTGTGCTGGCAGCTCCCGATCCGCCGCACCCAGGAGTGGGTGGACCGGCCGAACGGCGAGCAGGTGCTCAAGACCACCATCACCGAGTACGACCGACGCGGCTGGGGCGAGGGCGGCGAGGACCTGAGCTGGTACTGCTCCGGTTCGCCCGACGCACACGTGGGCGCGAAGCCGGTGTGGCAGTCCTACGCCCCGGAGCTGACCGAACTGCTCGGCGACGAGGTGTACCAGGAACTGGCCAAGCACTGCCGCCGCCGGGCCGGCCTCGGGTTGATCGCGGTGCACCCCGCGACGACGGCCGCCCGCGAGGCCCGCGGTCGCTGAGCCGGCAGACCCGCGCGCAGCCGGCACCGAGCCGGTAACGCCCACCTCGTCCCCGTCCGACACACCCTGCGAGGGGCACGCCGGTGTTCCCGGTGAGGGGACATCATGTTCAAGCACGTAGTCGCCGTCGCGGCCCTGGCCGCAGGCGCCGCACTGACGCTGGTGCCCGCCGCCTCCGCGGTCAGTCCGGACGACCCGTACGGCTGGAACACCTACAACGACAAGACCAGCACCTTCGTCGCGCCGCTGGATCCCGGTGCCTTCACCGACAAGGCAGACAAGGCGATCGTGCTGAGCCCGTTCGGCACCACCCGGACCATCGAGTGCAAGGGCGACGGCCACTATGTGGGCGTAGCCTGCCGGCAGTCGGACCCCGCCGGCGTCCAACACGACCTGGTCCCGGTGATGAAGGCCCCGATGCGCGCCGTGTGGGTCTACAACCCGTTCGACGCCCCCAGCAGCTGACGGCCTGCCGGTCCTGGCCCGCCAGGACCGGCCAGGACTCGTGCAGCACGTCCCGCCAGTACCCCACGCCGGGCGGACCGGGCGGACCGGTCCGCCGCACTATGCTCGACCGGTGGAACTTCACCTGGTCAACTACTTCGTAGCGGTGGTAGACCATGGCAGCGTCACCGCGGCGGCGCGGTCGCTCTACATCACCCAGCCGTCGCTCTCGCAGGCCATCCGCACCCTGGAGAGGAACCTCGGCAGCCCCCTCTTCGAACGGGTCGGCAGGCGGCTCGTGCTCACACCCGCGGGCCGGGACTTCGACGCCGCCGCCCGCCGCCTGCTCGCCGACCTCGGTGCCGCCCGCGACAAGGTCGACGCCGTCCGCGAATTGCGTGCGGGTTCACTGGAACTGGTGACGTACTCGACCTTCGCCATCGACCCGACGGTGGACCTGGTGCGACGCTTCCGCGAGCGGCATCCCCGCATCACCGTGACCATCTTCGACACAGCCGGACCCGAGGGCGTGTTCACCGCGCTCCGACAGGGGCGGGCCGAGGTCGGCATCAGCAGCCTCGTCGGCGACCACAGCCCCCTGCACGCGGTGTCGCTCGGCGAACAGGAACTGATGCTCGCACTGCCCGAGGCCCTCGCCGCAACACTGCCGGATCCCGTTCCGCGAGAAGCGGTCCGGTCGGTACCCCTGATCGTCGACCTGGGCAGCGTGCCCGGCAACGGAGTCACCCCCGACCTGCTGGCCGAGAACGCGGAGAACGTCGTGGTGGACTCCACCCGCCCCAGCCTGACCTGGGACCTGGTCCGCCTCGGCGCCGGCGCCACCATCGTCTCGCGCGCCGTGGCCGCCAGCCAGTTGCCCGCCGTCACGGTGCGATCCTTGGACCCTCCGCTGACCCAGACGGTCGCACTGCTGACGCGCAAACCGCCGCTGTCGCCGGCCGCGGAGGCGTTCCTGCAACTGGCCGGCGCCCAGGACTGGGGCGAATGACGTGGACCTGAAACAGATCGAGTACTTCCTGGCCGTCGTCGACCACGGCGGGATCGCGGGCGCGGCGCTGACCCTGGGCGTCGCACAGCCGACGATCTCGACCGGCATCCGGAGCCTCGAGCGGGCCCTCGGTGTCCCGCTGTTTCACCGACTGGGCCGGGGCATGGTCCTCAGCYCCGCCGGTCGTGCGCTGCTCGGACCCGGGCGTCAGATCCTGCGTGACACGGCCGCGGCCAAGTACAACCTCGCCTCGACCAGTGCGTCGCTGGTCGGACGCCTCGACATCATGGCGATGCCGATGCTGGGCCTGACCGCGCTGGCCGAGGCGATCGCCGCGTTCCGAGCCCTGCACCCGCGGGTCATCGTGCACATCAAGGAATTTCGTGACGACACCGCGCCGGTCGAACTGATCCGGGACGGCCACTGCGAGTTCGTTGCGAGCCACATCCCGCTGCCCGAGGCCGAGGCCCTGCAGTCCCTCACGTTGACCGTGCACGAGTACTGGTTGGCGTACCCGCCCGGCACCGTGCTGCCGCCGGGCCCGGTTCCACTCGCGGTGCTCCCCCGGATCCCGATGGTCTGGTTGTCGGACGACCGTACCGTCGTCGCCCGACGGGTCCAGCACGAGATCCAGAAGGTCGGTCAGGCGCCGCCGAGCGCCGCGATGGTCGAGCACCGCGAGTCCCGGCTTCCGCTCGTCGTCGCGGGAGTCGGTGGCGCCGTGGTCGAACGGTCGACCGCCGAGTCGATGGCCGAGCAGGCGGTCGTGCGGCCCATCGCGCCGCCGCTGAACCGGGCCATGGGCCTCACGTTCGACCCGGACCGACTCTCCGTCGTCGCCCGAGAGTTCCTGGCGGTGGTCCGGGAGCGTTCGCCGTTCTCCGACCCACCCGGTTAGCCGGCGCCCCCGGCCGCCGGTTGCAGCCGGCCGGACGGCCCCGGGTCAGACCGCGACCTGCTCGCGCAGTCGCTCGCGCAGCGCAGCCTTGACGATCTTGCCCGTGGGCGTGATGGGAAGCTCGTCCAGCAGCACCACCTCGCGGAGCTTCTTGTACGGAAGCACCTGTGCGGCAACAAAGTCCATCAGCTCTTCGGGTGCCACCCGTGAGCCGGGCGCCGGCACGACGAAGCCGACCGGCTCCTCCCCGACCCCTGCCGTCGCGCGGCCCACCACAGCGGCCGAGCGCACACCCGGATGGGTGAGAAGCACCTCTTCGATCTCGCGGGGATAGACGTTGTACCCCTTGTAGATCAGCATGTCCTTGATCCGGTCGGAGATGAAGACGAATCCGTCCTCGTCGATGTGCCCGACGTCGCCGGTGTCGAGCCAGCCGTCCACGAACTGCTGGGCGGTCTCGTCCGGCCGGTTCAGGTAGCCGGCGGCCACCTGTGGTCCGCGGACCCACAGCGTGCCAGGCTCGTTCGCGCCCAGCACCGCTCCCGAGCCGTCCAGGGCCCGGACCTGGACCTCGGTGTCGAACATCGGGACCCCGACGCTGCCGTCCTTGGCCGGGTATCGCCCGATCATCGGCGACCCCGTCACCAGCGCGGTCGCCTCGGTCATCCCGTACCCCTCGCCCACCCGGGCCCGGGGGAAGGTGGCACGCAGCGCCGCGAGGGTCGACAGGTCGATCGGTGCCGCGCCGGAGGTGACCAGCCGCACCGAGGTCAGGTCGCGGCGGACGGCGTCCGGATGTGCGGTCAGCGCGTGCCACATCGCCGGGCTGCCGGCGATCGCAGTGACCCGGTGCCGCTCGATCAGCTCGAGCATCCCGGCCGGGGTGAACCTGCCGGCGAAGACGTTGGTGGCCCCCGCCAGCAACTGGGTGTTCATCCCGATCAGCGCATGCGCGTGGAAGAGCGGGGACACCACGATCGACACGTCGGTACCGAGGCCGAAGTCCCAGGACGGTTCGCGAACCCGGTCCGCGAACCCGATCAGCCCGTCGGGCTCACGCACCAGTGTCAGACCCGACCTCGCCATCATCGTCTGGGCCAGGTTCGCGACGATGTTGCGATGCAGCACCCGCACGCCCTTCGAGACGCCGGTGGTGCCGCCGGTGTAGGCGAGGTGCGCGACCTCCTCGCCCGTCACGTCGAGGCAGGTGTACTCCACAGGCGCCCCGGACACGAACTCGTCGTAGTCGACGACGCCGCCCGAATGCGGAGACCGGGTCGCGGACGCACCGGCCGGCCGATGCACGATCGTCAACTCCACCGCGGTGCCCGCGGCGGCCGCGGCGGCGTTCTCGTACTGCGCGGCCTGCGTCACCACGGCGCGGGCGGCGGTGTCGCACAGCTGGTGCCGCAGCCCGGCGACCGGCTGGACCGGGTTGACCAGGGACACCGTCGCGCCGGCCCGCAGCGAGCCGTAGTACGCGACGACGAACTCGATGCCGTTGGTCAGGTGGATCAGCACCACGTCGCCTCGGCCGATCCCGGCGCCGTGCAACGCGGCGGCGAAACATCCGGTACGCGAACCGAACTCCGCGTAGGTCAGGGTCGTGTCGCCGAGCACGAATGCGACCCGGTCCCCGTAGTGCCGGGCCGCGGTCTCCGGCAGCCGGGCCGTGGTGACCTCCGGGTAGTCGACGGACCCGGCGAAGAAGTCGGTTCTCGTAATCAGCATTGTTGCTCTCCAATCACCCGGGGAACTCGGCGAACACGGCGGCCGCGGCCGCCGCTGGTCGGCGGCCGCCGCGGCGAACGGGTCAGGCGCGCTGGCGGTCCCGGGCCGGATTCGCCAGGATCAGGACGAGCACCGCACAGGCCGCGGCGATCGCGCCGAGGATCTGGAACGAGAGGGCGTACCCCTGTGCCGCGGTCGGGGCGTGGTCGACGATGACGCCGGTGGCGTACGGCGCAACCAGGCCACCGGTCGCCATGATCGCCAGGAAGAAGCCGAGCGTGCCTGCCGTCTGTCGCGGCGGGCACAGGTCCGAGATCATCGCGCTGAACAGCGGCATCACCGGGGTGCAGAAGCCGTACCCGACGGAGACCACGACGACCGCCAGCGGCGCCGAACCGATCGAGGGCAGCAGGAACAGCAGCAGTCCGCAGATGAAGACGCCGACGACGGGCATCACGATGCGAACCGTGCGGAGGGAGGCGCCGCGGACCAGCAGCCGGTCGCTGATCGTGGAGATCGAGAGCATCAGGACCAGGCCGACGGCGCTCGGGATCGCGAACATCAGGCCCGCCTGCAGCCGGCTGTAACCGAGACCCAGCTCGAAGTACGACGGCAGCCAGGTGAGGACCACCGCGACCATTGCGTAGCAACTGGTGATGAGGACCGCCGCAGAGATGAACGTCCGGTTGAGGAAGATCTTGCGCCACGGGACGGTGGGTTCGCTCGCCTCGGTCTCCACCGGCTCGGCCTTCGCCGACTCCCGTCGGATGTACGGACCCTCGCGCCAGGTGAATATCCACACGACGCACCAGATCAGGCCGGCCACGGCCAGGACGCTCAGCGCGGCGCGCCACCCCAATGTCGCGGTGACCACGGCCAGCGCCGGCGCGATCGCGATCTTTGCGATGGACTGCGCCCCCGCGATCAGCGCGCCCGGCAGGCCACGCTTGGACGGCTCGTGCCAGGAGTACGCCGCGGTGAGGCTCAGCGCGGCGGCAGGACCCTCGAACAGTCCCAGCACCAGCCGACTGACGATGAGAACCGCGAACGAAGCGGAGACGATCAGTGGCAGCACCGTCAGGGACCAGCCCAGCGCGAGGATCACCAGCGCCCAGCGCAGCGAGACAAGGCGATTGACGGTACCCGCGAAGAACCCGCCGATGGCGAAGGTCAGGAAGAAGAGGCTGCCGGCGAGGCCGATCTGGGACGCGGTGAGGCCCAGGTCCTTCGCCAGCGGCTGCGCGATGATGCCCAGCACTGCCTTGTCGGCGTTGTTGATCGTGCCGAGCGTGACCAGGAGCCCGGTCAGGCCCCAGGCCCGGCGTCGCGTGAACAGGCCACCGGCCTTACCTGGCCGGAAGTCCTGCTCGGCCGGAGTTGCCTCCGACTTGTCGAGCGCCGGGATAGACGTCATGTTGCCCCTCTTCGGTCGCGGGGTGAGCCAATCGCCCGACCCACCCCGTAGTGCCGTGGATCACATCACGTTCTATTCAACGGCCCGTTTCACGCCCGATCAATACGCAGTCGACGAAGCGACCGAACACGTCTGCCTATGGATCCGCGGCGGGCSGCTCCGTCGGATCAGCCCTCGAGCTTGTACCCCAGCCCGCGCACCGTGACCAGGTGTTCCGGCTTGGCAGGGTCCGCCTCGATCTTCGAGCGCAGGCGCTTGACGTGCACGTCGAGGGTCTTGGTGTCGCCCACGTAGTCCGAGCCCCACACCCGGTCGATCAGCTGACCACGGGTGAGCACCCGGCCGGAGTTGCGCAGCAGGTACTCGAGCAGGTCGAACTCCTTGAGCGGCAGGGTGACAGCATCCCCGTTGACAAGCACGGTGTGCCGGTCCACGTCCATCCGCACCGGACCGGCCTCGAGCACGCCGTCGGCGAGCGCCCCGTCCACGTCGTTGTCGGCGCCGCGGCGCAGCACCGCACGGATCCGCGCGATCAGCTCGCGCGCCGAGTAGGGCTTGGTGACGTAGTCGTCGGCGCCGAGCTCCAGCCCGACCACCTTGTCGATCTCGCWGTCGCGGGCGGTGACCATGATGACCGGCACCCCGGACCGGGCCCGCAACTGCTTGCAGACGTCGGTACCGCTCATGCCCGGCAGCATCAGGTCGAGCAGGACGATGTCGGCACCGGCCCGGTCGAACTCGGCCAGCGCGGACGGGCCGTCGCCGACCACCGTCGCCTCGAAGCCCTCCCGCCGGAGCAGGAACGCCAACGGGTCGGCCAGCGACTCCTCGTCCTCCACGATCAGCACGTTCGTCACCGGTTGGCCTCCAAATTCGTTGCGGCCTGCGGCCGCACAGTGTTGTCGATCGATACGGTCTTGCCTGGTGTAACGGTGGGTTCGGGGATCGCGGGATGCACCGGCGGCTCGTCGTCGAGGAGTTCGTCGTCGACGGCCGTCTCCTGGTGGCCCGGGATGAACAGGGTGAACGTGGAACCGGTGCCCGGCTTGCTCCACAGCGTGATCGAGCCGTTGTGGTTGGCCGCGACGTGCTTGGCGATCGCCAGGCCCAGACCGGTGCCGCCGGTGGCCCGGGCCCGCGCCTTGTCCACCCGGAAGAAGCGTTCGAAGACCCGCTCCTGGTCCTCCTTGGCGATACCGATGCCGCGGTCGGTGACGGCAATCGCCACCTCGTCGCCGCGGCGGGTGCGGCTGACCGACACCGGGGAGCCCTTGGGCGAGTAGGCGATGGCGTTCTCCACCAGGTTCGACAGCGCGGTGATCAGCAGGGTGCGATCGCCCAGCACCTCGAGCCCGCTCGGCCGGTCCGCGGTCACCTCGATGCCGGCGGCCTCGGCCGTCACCCGCGAGCGGCGCATCGCCTCCTCGACCACCTCGTCGACGTCGACGACGTCGAGGTCCGGCAGCTTCTCGGCGCCCTGCAGCCGGGACAGCGCGATCAGTTCGCCGACCATGTTGCCGAGCCGCTTCGACTCGGTGAGGACGCGCTCGCCGAAGTGTCGCACCGACTCGGGATCGTCGGCGGACTCGAGCAGCGCCTCGGCCAACAGGCCCATCGCCCCGACCGGGGTCTTCAGTTCGTGGCTGACGTTCGCCACGAAGTCGCGGCGGGTGGCCTCCATCCGGACCTGTTCGGAGTCGTCGTCGGCGAAGAGCACCACGAAGCGGCGGTCCTCCTCGCTGAGCAGGCGCGCGATCCCGCGGACGGCGATCTTGCCGCGTCCACGGCCGGAACCGCGCAGGCTCAGGTCGATCTCCACGGTCTCACCGGTGTCGAGGACCCGGTTCGCGGCGACCCAGGCCCGCTCGTCGACCAGCCGGTTGCGGACCAGTCCGAGTTCCTCGGCACGCGGGTTGAACAGGACCACGTCCTGGAAGGCGTCGACCACCGCGATGCCGCTGTGGGAGGCGAGGACGATCAGGTCGAGCACCTGGGACATGGTGAGGCCGGACTGTTCCGCCTCCCGGCGGGCGAAGCGCCGCCGCACCCATGGGACCAGGACGCCACCGACCAGATAGCCACCGACAGCGGCGGCCACGGCCAGCAACACGGCCTGAACGATGTTCACAATTGAATCGTACGGTTCGGTGAACCCCCACCGAACCCGGGTGCGGGCATTTCTCCGCACGTCACGGGCATGCCGAGCCCCGTTTCCCGGCTGTTCACCTGGCGTTCGCCCGGACCCTCCGCCGTGACGGGAGGGTCCGGGTCAGCAACATCGTCGGCTACTTCGCGCCCTGGCTGGCGACGGCCGCGGCACCGGCCGCGGCGGCCTCGGGATCGAGGTAGGTGCCGCCCTTGTTGATCGGCTTCAGGTTCTCGTCGAGGTCGTAGCGCAGCGGGATCCCGGTGGGGATGTTCACGCCGGCGATGTCCTCGTCGGAGATGCCGTCCAGGTGCTTGACCAGCGCGCGCAGCGAGTTGCCGTGGGCGGTGACCAGGACGGTCTTACCGGCCCTGAGGTCCTGGGAGATGGTGTCCTCCCAGTACGGGATGAGCCGCTTGACCACGTCGAGCAGGCACTCGGTCAGCGGGACCTCGCCGATGCCGGCGTACTGCGGGTCGGTGTCCTGGCTGTACTCGCTGCCGGCCTCGATGGCCGGCGGCGGGGTGTCGTAGCTGCGACGCCAGAGCATGAACTGGTCGTCGCCGTACTCCGCCTTGGTCTGGGCCTTGTTCTTGCCCTGCAGGGCGCCGTAGTGCCGCTCGTTCAGACGCCAGTCGCGCACGACCGGGATCCAGTGCCGGTCGGCGGCGTCGAGGGCCAGGTTGGCGGTGTTGATCGCGCGACGCAGCAGCGACGTGTACAGCACGTCCGGCAGCAGGTCGTGCTCCTTGAGGAGCTCGCCGGCCCGCTTGCCCTCCCCGATGCCCTTGTCGGTGAGGTGAACGTCCACCCAGCCGGTGAACAGGTTGAGGGCGTTCCATTCGCTCTCGCCGTGGCGGAGCAGCACAAGTGTTCCAGTACTCATGTGTCAATCCTGACACGCCCGCCGACGCCCCTGCGACGAGCGTCTGCCGGAGCCCGCCGATCGGACGGCCACGGGCCCTGGCCGCCGTCCGCCTCGGACCGCACACTGGGTGGATGGGTGCCTCGCCGCGCGACCGCTGGGTGCTGCACGTCGACCTCGACCAGTTCGTCGCCGCGGTCGAGGTGCTGCGCCACCCCGAGCTGCGCGGCCGGCCGGTGATCGTCGGCGGACGGGGTGACCCCACCGAGCGCGGCGTGGTCTCGACGGCGTCGTACGAGGCCCGCGAGTTCGGGATCGGGTCGGGGATGCCGCTGCGGGTCGCCGCCCGCCGGCTCGTCACCCGCGGCGTCACCGATGCCGTGTTCCTGCCCGTCGACGGCGAGGCGTACACGGCGGCGTCGGGGTCGGTGATGGACACCCTCCGCAAACTCGACGCGGTGGTCGAGGTGCTGGGCTGGGACGAGGCGTTTCTCGGCGTCGCCACCGCGGACCCGGTGGCGTTCGCCCGCGAAGCCCAGGCCGCGGTGCTCGCGGCGACGTCGCTGCACTGTTCGGTGGGCATCGGCGACAACAAGCTGCGCGCCAAGATCGCGACCGGTTTCGGCAAGCCCCGGGGGGTGTACCTGCTGACCGCGGACAACTGGTTCGAGGTAATGGGCGAGCGCAGCACGGACGCGCTGTGGGGCATCGGCGACAAGACGGCGAAGAAGCTTGCCGCCCTCGGCATCCACACCGTTCGCGAGCTGGCCGACGCCGCCGACGGCGAGCTGGCCGACGCGCTCGGCCCCACCATCGGGCCGTGGCTGCACCGGCTCGGCCGCGGGATCGGCGACGAGGTGGTCACCGCCGAGCCCTGGGTGGCCCGCGGCCACGGCCGGGAGACGACCTTTCAGCACAATCTCACCGACCCCGATCAGGTGACGGCCGAGGTGCGCTCGCTGGCCGGGCGGGTCACCGAGGACCTGCGGGCCGAGGGGCGAGCGGCGGTGCGGGTGACGCTGAAGGTCCGGTACGCGCCGTTCGACACGCACACCACCGGCCGCCCGCTGGCCGAGCCGACACTGGACCCGGCGGTGATTGCGGACGCCGCCGCCGCGCTGACCGAGCGGCTGGACCACGACCGCGAGGTCCGCCTGCTGGGCGTACGACTCGACATGACGCCGCCCGACGCACCCGGTTGAGCGGGCGTTGGTGGCAGCCGGGGAGCGGCCGTCAGTCGAGGCCGGGAACGGCGCCGGGCACGCGTTCGGGTGCGTCCTCGCCCGCGGGTGCGCCGTCGGGCCGGGCGCCGTCGTCGTCGATCAGGTGCTCGAAGGCCTTTAGGTTCGCCAGCGACTCCCCGCGGGAGACCCGCCACGCCCACTCGCGCCGGATCGAACCGGCGAACCCGAGCTCGAGCAGCAGGTTGAAGTCGCCGTCCGCGGCCTCGAGCACCTGACCGAGCACCCGGTCCAGCTCGTCGCCGGTGACGGCGTGCGTGGAGATCCGGCCGACCAGGTAGATGTCGCCGGCCCGGTCGATCGTGTAGTGCACGCCGTAGAGCCGGCGGTTGCGGCGCAGCAGGTACTTGTAGACGCCCTCGAAGTTCTCGTCGGGGTTGCGGCAGACGAACGCCTCGACCCGCACACCGTGGTTGCCGACGCTGAGCAGGCAGGCCGTCTTGAGCTTGCGCTCCCCCGGCAGTTCGACGACGAACTGGTTCTCGCCCTGCCGGGTGTAGTCCAGTTCCCGCTCGGCCAGGGCGGCCTCGATCAGGCTGACGGTCTCGTTCACGCGCGCACTCCCAGTCGTCGCAGCTTCCACAGTCCGCGGCCGCGGCGCGGCGCGAGGTCCGGCTGCGGGCGGTAGCCGGCGACCGCCCGCCGGTAGCTCTCCAGCAGCCCGTCCGCGGTGTGCTCCCAGGAGAAGTTCGCGGCGTGCAGCGGCGCCCGGCGCGCCATCTCCGTCAGCCGGCCCGGATCGGTGAGCAGCGACTGCAACGCGTCGGCCCAGTCGTCGGTGCGGTGCCCGGGCACCAGCAGTCCCGTCTCCCCGCCGCGGACCGCGACGCCGAGACCGCCGACGTCGGCCGCCACCACCGGGGTCCCGCAGGCCTGGGCCTCGAGAGCCACCAGACCGAAGGACTCCGAGTAGCTGGGCACCGCGACGAGGTCCGAGGCCCGGTAGACCTGCGCGAGCCGGTCGGGCGGCTGCGGCGGCAGGAACGTCACCCGTGGGGCGATGCCGAGCGTGGCCGCGAGCTCGATCAGCGAGTCGGGGCGGTCGAGCCCGGTGCCCGACGGCCCGCCGACCACCACCACCCGCACCGGCAGCCCCGGTTGACGGGCCATCAGCTCCGCGGCGGCGCGCAGCAGCACGTCGGGAGCCTTCAGCGGCTGGATCCGGCCGACGAAGGTGACGATCAACTCGTCCGGGTCCAGGCCGACCTCGGCGCGGGCCGCGGCGCGGTCGCCCGGCCGGTAGCGCGAGAGGTCGGCGCCGGGCGCCACCACGTCGATCCGGCCGGGGTCGGCGCCGTAGACCTCGACCAGCTTGTCGGCCTCGTCGGCGGTGTTGGTGATCAGCCGGTCGGCCTCCGCGACCACCTGCTGCTCGCCGATCTGCCGGGCGGCCGGTTCCGGGGTGTCGCCCTCGGCGAGCGCCGCGTTCTTGACCGCGGCCAGGGTGTGCGCGGTGTGCACCAGCGGCACGCCCCACCGGTCGCGGGCGAGCCAGCCCACCTGCCCGGAGAGCCAGTAGTGCGAGTGCACCAGGTCGTAGTAGCCCGGCGGGTGGTGCGCCTCCTCGCGCAGCACCCCGGCCGTGAACGCACACAGCTGCGTGGGCAGGTCGTGCTTGTCGAGGCCCTCGAACGGTCCGGCGACCACGTTGCGCACCAGGACGCCGGGCGCGGCCTCGACCACCGGGGCGTCCGCGGAGGACGTGGCCCGGGTGAAGATCTCCACCTCGACGCCGCGCTCGGCGAGTCGCAGGGCGCTCTGCAGGACGTAGACGTTCATCCCGCCCGCGTCCCCGGTCCCCGGTTGAGCCAATGGGGAGGTGTGGACCGAGAGAACGGCCACCCTCCTCAACCGATGGTTATGCGCTGGCGTCACGACCCCATCTTGCCCCCTGCGGGAGAGACGGCCGCACCCAGCACCGCCGACCAGCACGACTGCGCCCGCTGTCACAAACGCCGTGCGGCCGGTGTCCCAGGAGTGAGATCCACCCGAGACGAGAGGAATCGACATGAACAGGACATCGCGCGTGGTGGTTGTGGGGGCCGGCTACGCGGGGGTGATGGCGGCCAACCGGATCCAGGCGGCCGGGCGCACCGACGTGGAGGTCACGGTCGTGAACCCGCGGCCGGACTTCGTCGAGCGGGTCCGTCTGCACCAGCACGCCACCGGCAGCGGCGGCGCCACCGTCCCGCTCGCCGAGGTGCTGCACGCCGGCGTCCGGCTGCGTGTCGGGACGGTCGACCGGATCGGCGACCGGGGGCTGGCCCTCGCCGACGGCGGCACTCTCGACTTCGACTACCTCGTCTACGCGGTGGGCAGCCGAACCGACCGCGGCGAGACCGGCGCCGAGCACGCGTACGCGGTCGGCGACCTCGAGGACGCCGAGCGGCTGCGGGTGCGGCTGCGTGAGCTGGAACCGGGTTCGACGGTGGTGATCGTCGGCGGCGGGCTGACCGGCATCGAGACGGCCGCGGAGATCGCCGAGCAGCGCACGGACCTGCGGGTGCACCTGGTTTCCGCGGGCCCCGTGGCGGAGGGTCTAGCGCCGGGCGGTCGCCGCGCGGTGGCGCGCGCCCTCCACCGACTCGGGGTGCAGGTGCGCGAGGGCACACGGGTGCAACGGGTCGAGGCCGGTCGCGTCGTCCTCGACGACGCGACCGAACTGGCCGCCGGCGCCACGGTGTGGGCGGGTGCCTTCTCGGTCCCGGACCTGGCCCGGCGAAGCGGGTTGCCGGTCGACGCGAGCGGACGCCTGCGCACCGACGAAGTGCTGGCGTGTCTCGGCCGCCCGGAGATCGTCGGGGTCGGCGACGCCGTCGCGCCGCCCGATCGGGTGGCCGGGCACATCCGGATGAGCTGCCAGGCCGCGCTGCCGATGGGCGCGCACGGCGCCGACACCGTGCTTGCACGACTCGACGGAAACCGCCCCGAACCGCTTTCGATGGGCTTCCTGCTGCAGTGCGTCAGCCTCGGCCGAGGGGCCGGGGTCGTGCAGTTCGTCCGCAAGGACGACAGCCCGCGCGGCCTCGCACTGCGCGGACGGACCGGCGCGTTCGTCAAGGAGCAGATCTGCCGGTACACCGTCAGGTGGGTGCGCGACAAGGCCGGCTCGTACGGTTGGCAGCGGGGGCCGCAGCCGGCCCGGGAGGAGCAGAAGGTGTCAGCATGAATACCGCCGAGGAGTTCAACGAGTACCGCCCGCTGCTGTTCACCGTCGCCTACGAGATCCTCGGCAGCGCGGCCGACGCCGAGGATGTGTTGCAGGACAGCTACATCCGATGGTCGGAGGTGGATCGGGCCGGCATCGACAACCCGCGCGCCTATCTCGCGCAGATCGTCACCCGGCAGGCGCTGAACCAGCTGCGGTCGGCCCAGCGCAGGCGCGAGGACTACGTGGGGAGCTGGCTGCCGGAACCGATCCGCACGGAACCCGACGCGTCCGAGGACACGCTCCTCGCCGAATCGGTGTCAATGGCGATGCTGCTGGTCCTCGAGACGCTCAGCCCCGACGAACGCGCGGTGTTCGTGCTGCGGGAGGTGTTCGGGTTCAGCCATCGCGAGGTGGCCGAGGCGGTCGGCAGATCGGAGGCGGCGGTGCGGCAGACCTCGCATCGCGCCCGGTCCCATGTCCAGTCCAGGCGCAAGCGGTTCGAGCCGAGTTCCGCGGCGGCGCAGGAGGTGGCCGGGCAGTTCCTCAGCGCCGCGGTCACCGGCGACATCCAGGCCCTGATGGACCTGATGGCGCCCGACGTCGTCGAGATCTCGGACGGCGGCGGGAAGATCAGCGCGGCGCGCAGGCCCGTGGTGGGCCGCGAGCGGGTGGCCCGGTTCATGGCCGGTCTCGCCCGCAGCGCCCCCGCCGACCTCAGGTTCGAGGTGGGGGTGTTCAACGCCCTGCCGTCGGTCCTGCTCTACTCGGGCGAGCACCTGGACACCGTGGCCATGTTCGAGGTCACCGACGCCCTGGTCTCCGGGATCTACCTGGTGCGCAACCCCGACAAGCTGGCGACCGTGGCGCAGGCACGGCCCCTGACCCGCTGAGGACCGCCCGGGCGAACATCCGCACCCGGGTTGTACGCGTCGCACCGGCAATTGCGGGTGCGACGCGTGCGCCCGGGGTGCGGATCAGCCCAACGCGTCGACGAACGCGCCGACCTCGGAGACGAACCGCTCCGGGTCCTCGACGAAGGGGCCGTGGTTGCAGCCCTCCCAGAACGACGCGGTGGCACGGGGCAGCAGGTCGACGGCGTGGCGCGCCGCGGACACGTCGACCACCGTGTCCGAGGTGCCGTGCAGGACCAGTACCGGCAGGTCCAGCCCGGCCAGCAGTTCGTCGTGACCGACCGCGCGGTCGAACAGGGCGGCCCGCACCCGCGGCCGGGTGGACAGGCTCGCGCCGAACAGGGCCTGCGACTGCGCGCCCTTGCCGTCGGCCTGGCCGGTCAGCGCGGTGCCGAAGCTGCCGAGCGCGCGGATGGCCTCGCCCGCCTCCTCCGACATCGCCGCGGGGATGGCCTCGCGCATCGCCGACCCGACGCGTCCGCCCTTCTGACCGGGACCGATGCTGGTGATCGCGCCGACCAGGACCAGCCCCGCCACCGCGTCGACACCGCACTCGGCGAGGTAGTCGCAGATCACCAGCCCGCCGTACGACCAGCCGAGCAGGACCGCGCCGGAGTCCACCGACTCGGCGGCGAGCACGGCGGCGACGTCGCCTGCCCAGACCTTCGAGTCGTCGTAGCCTGTCTCGGGCGCGCCCGAGTAGCCGTGACCGCGCAGGTCGACGGCGATCACCCGGTAACGCTGGGCGAGGGCGTCGAGGACCCTGTCGCCCCAGCAGTCCAGGGACTGCGCCCAGCCGTGCAGCAGCACGAGCGGGCGGGCGTCCTCGGATCCGGTGACGCGGTAGACGATGGACGTGCCGTCGATGCCGGCTGCCTCTCGGATGCTCATGCGTTGCACACTACGAGTGTCGGCGGGCAGACCCGGCACGCGGCACGCGCATGGGGCAGATTCGTCGCAAATCGGACACCGGGCTCGGCCCGTCGATGCGGCGTCTGGAGACGCGGCGTCGTCCCTCGTCAAGACGTCACAGGTAGGGCTTGGTCAGCAACTCCAGGAAATGGCCGGCGGGGTCGAGCGTGTAGAGCCGCTGGCCGCCGTCCTCGTCGCTGATCTCGTTGGCCCTGGTGCGCTGGGGGTCCGCCCAGTAGTCCCGATCAGCGTCCACCAGCCACTCTCGCGCCTCGGCGAAATGCCGGTCGGTCACGAGGAACGCGTAGTGCTGCGGCGGGAAGTCGATCGGCGGTTCGGCGAACTGAAGCAGCACGCCGTCGGCGATGGTCAGATTCGTGAACACTCCCCAGGAGGGCGCGTCCGCGGCCTCGAGCAGGTGCTTGTAGTAGGCGGCCGATTCGGAAGCGTTCCTGGCCGCGATGATCGTGTGGTTGAAGCGTGCAGGCATGGGGTCTCCAAAGTAGTGAGCAGTGGACGGAGGGAATTCCACGCGCTTCGGAGGTGCCCGGGATCGGCGCTGCTGCGCCGATTGCGCCGTCAGGGATCGACCGGTTCGCCCGTCTGTGTACGGCTCGAAGCCTGACCGGTCATCACGAGTGAACGATAGCCCGGCGCGGCCTCAGTGTGAAGAGGTGGCGGGCAAGGTGATTCGGGCACGTTCGGCAGCGTGGAACTCAGCCGAGCACCGCGACGATCTCGTCCACGTCGGCGTGCACCGCGCCGATCCGCCCGGCCTCCTCGAGGTGCCGGTCGTCGACGCCGGAGACAGCGTCGGCGGCGATCAGCACCCGCAGGTCGCGCTCGCTCGCCCCGAAGATCGTCGCGCGCGGACAGTTCGGGTAGTTGCAGCCGGCGACCACCACCGTGTCGACGCCGAGCCCGGCGAGATGCTCCTCGAGGCGGGTCCGGTGGAAGGCGCTCCACCGCGGCTTGAACAGGACGGACTCGGTCGGCGAAACCATCTGCAGACCGCCGGCGAGGAGCAGTGCGGGATCCAGGTCCGGCACCGTCAACTCCGGCACCACCTGTGACCCCGCCGTGCCTGGTCGGGCGAATCCCGCACCCACCGCCAGCGCGGTGCGCCGGACCAGGTCCACGTCCCCGCCCGCGTACAGCCGCACCACGTGGACGATCGGGCGCGACGCGGCGCGGTAGGCCGTCACCAGCCGGGCGATCGCGGGCACGACCGCGGTGGTCCCGCCGATCGGACTCGCCCCGCCGTCGACGAAGTCACGCTGGGTGTCGATCACCAGCAACGCCGACCGGTCAAGATGCGGGGCTGTCCAGCGGTCGAGGTCTCGCGTCAGGCGACTCACGGCATCGAGCGTATTACCCGGGGTTGCAATCCGCGCCGGTCTAGCATCGAATCATGGACCTGCAAGAGATCTTGGCGACCATGCCGTTTGCGGCGAAATCCGGAGTCGAACTGGTGTCGGCGAACGCCGCCGAGGTGGTCGGCCGACTCGCCTGGAGCGAGGACGTCACCACGACGGATCGAATCATGCACGGCGGCGCCCTCACCACCCTCGCCGACACGGTCGGCGCCGTCTCCGCATACCTCAACATTCCGTCGGGGGCGTCCCGGGTGACGACGGCGTCCAACGCCGTGTTCGCACGCCAGGTGCGCCGCGGCGTCGTGACCGGCACCGCGCGACCGCTGCACGTCGGCCGCAAGACCGTGCTGGTGTCGATCGACATCATGGACGAGGAAGGCCGGCTGGTCTCGCAGGTGACCCAGTCGCACGCCGTCCTCGGCGAACTGGGGCCGTAGATTCCCTTACGTCGCGTGTAACAGGCTGTGCCACATCGACATCCGACGTAGCCTGCGACCATGACACCCGACGAACTGCTCGCCACCATGCCCTTCGCGCTGCACACCGGCGTCACGCTGACCGCGGCCACGCCCGCCGAGACGGTCGGCACGCTCGACTGGAGCGAGCACCGGACCACCGCGGGGCCCGGCATGCACGGCGGCGCGCTGATGACCCTCGCGGACACCGTCGGCGCCGTCTGCGCCTTCCTCAACCTCCCGGCGGGCGCCGCCACCTCCACGACCAGTTCGAACACCGTCTTCACCCGCGGCGTCCGCAAGGGCGCCGTCACCGCCACCGCCCGCCCGCTGCACGTGGGCCGCAGCACGGTCGCGATCGTCATCGAGGTCCGTGACGACGAGGACCGACTGGTCGCCCAGGTCACCCAGTCGCAGGCCGTCCTCGCCGGTTCCCCGATGTCACAGTGAGTGCCTCGGGGATACCCGATGTGACATCGGGGAACTGACCGGCGGGGGTCGGTTCGCGCTCGATGCCCTGCCGATCGCCGCGCCGCGGGCTACCGTGGGGCGATGTCGCGTCTGCTCGACCGATACCGCGCCACCGGCGCCGACCTGCCCTTCGGAGACCTCCTCCCCGCACACGGCGTCGCCATGGAGGGCTACTTCTGGCGGTTCACTCTCCCCGAGTCCGGCCGGGTGGTGATCGCCCTGTGCGGGGTCAACCGCGCGGCCGACGGCGGGTGGGCCACCCTCGGGCTGGCCGGCCATCCGAACCGCTTCCTGCGCACCGCCGCCCACCCCACCGGGTGGGCCGATCCGCACCGTCTCGGCGCGCATGCGGGCGAGAAGTTCCACGGCGAGCGCGGCGGCCTGCGGGTGGACCTCGGGCCCGACGCCCGACTCGACGTGCGGATAACGAATCCGACGGCCTGGCCGCGCCGAGGGTTCGGTGGTTCCGGTGTCTTCCAGTCGGTTCCGGGTCTCAACCAGTACTGGCACCCCTGGTTGCTCGGCGGCCGGGCCGAGGGCCACGCCGTGCTGGACGGCGAGGAGTGGGACCTCGACGGAGCCCAGGTGTACGCCGAGAAGAACTGGGGCCGAGGCGGATTCCCGGAATCGTGGTGGTGGGGCCAGGCGCAGGGTTTCGCCGAACCCGAGGCCTGCGTGGCGTTCGCGGGCGGGCAGGTGACCGCCGGACCGCTGCGCACCGAGGTCACCGCCGTGGTGGTGCGCCTGCCGGACGGCCGGCTGCTGCGGCTCGTCCACCCGGCACTCTCGCCGGTCCGCGCCGCCGTCACCGACGAGCACTGGATCCTGCGAGGGCGCAGTCCGAACTGGAGCGTGGACATCGAGGGCCACGGCCCCGTCGGCGACGCGCACGTGCTGCCGGTGCCGCTGCCCACCGAGCGTCGCAACATCGCGGGCGCGATCGAGCACCTGGGCGCCCGGATGCGCGTCACGGTGCGCCGACGCGGCCGGGAGGTCTGGTCGGGACAGTCCACGCTCGCCGCGCTCGAGCACGGCGGCCTCGGCCTGGCGAGGGCCGAGACCGACCGGCGGGGCGGGGCGCCGGACGCGACCGACGCCGCTCCCCTGCCGCCCCGGCCGCGGTGACCTGTTTCTCGGCAGCGCACAACAGCCCAGTGAACCGCGGCTCACCGAACCACGAAACCCCCGCCCCACGACCGTTGAATCTGCATACACTCGCGCCATGGAGCGCCAGACACGTCAGCTTCGCTACTTCGTTGCGGTGGCCGAGGAATTGAGCTTCACCCGAGCCGCCCAGCGGCTACACATCGCGCAGCAGGCGCTGAGCGCGCAGATCAAGCAGCTGGAGCAGGCCCTCGGTGTGGTGCTGCTGACCCGGACCACGCGCAGCGTGGCCCTGACCGCGGCCGGAGCCGCCTTCCTCGAGGATGCCAGCGCGTTGCTGACGGCCTTCGACGACGCGACCGAGCGCGTCCGGTCGATGCAGCGCAGCGAACGCGAGCGGCTGGTGCTGGGATTCCTCGAGGGCGCGGCCCTGATGCTGACCGAGCCGATCCTGTCGGCCTTCAGCGATCGTCACCCCGGCGTGACGGTGGAGATGCGCCAGTTCAACTACGACGATCCGTCGGCCGGACTGACCGACCGATCGGTGGACGTGGCGTTCGTCCGGCGACCACTCACGACGGACGGCGTCGAGTTCGAGCCGCTGTTCACCGAGCCCCGAGTGGTGATGCTCCGCGCGGACCATCCGCTCGCCGACCGGGTCTCGGTCGGCGTGGCCGAGCTGATCGACGAGCCGATACTCGGGGCGGCGTGCACCGACCCGACGTGGAATGCGTACTGGGAACTCGACGCCCATCGCGACGGAGTGCCGGCACGGGTGGCATCCCGGTCGACCACGGTGCTCGAGGAGTACCAGAAGGTGGCGGCCGGCGTCGGCATCGTGGTGACGGCCGCGTGTGCCCGCTGGATCCCCTATCCGGGAGTGAAACTGGTGCCGATCTCCCACGACGCACCGAACGAGGTCGCGGTGGCGTGGCAGCGCACCAACGACTCCGCGTTGGTCCGCTCGTTCCTCGACATCGCCCGGCACGTGCGCGATTCGCGACCCGACCTGGTTGCGACACTGCAGGAACCGGACCTCGACGACCGCGCGGTGYCCACCCGAATCCCCCAGTGACAACGGAAGCTTGTCAATCGGTCCGGAACAAAGTGTTTCTGTTCCGATTCGCCCGCGCCTAGGCTTCCTGGGTCCGGAAATGAAACCTGACCTGGGCGCGGCCCACCGGGGCACGCTCAGCCCGAATTCGAATTACGGAAACCTGCGACCACCTGGCCATATGCCCCATGCATCCGATCCGGTTCGAACGTCGGGTGAATTCCGGGCGAATGCCACCCGAATGCCATTTTCGTCAAATACGCTGCGGCACTGACGGCGTCCGTCCGGCAGGGCGCCGGGATTTCCAATTTCGCGTCCGAGAAGCGGAGTGTGCGTGATAGGACTGACCCACACAACGGAATCACTCCTCCCCGCGAGCCATTTCTCCCAAAACAGATGCCAGGAGAAATACGGCCGCGCTGTCCGCCGTCGTCTCGATCCCCGGCACCATCGGGGGCCGTCCTCGGCGGCGAAATCTCTGCAGCCCCCAGCTGATTGGTCCGGGCTGGTGCACAGACGGCGTGCATCCGCCCGGCTCTGTTCGGTCGTGGTTTGTCGCCGCGCCACAGGCGTCGGGTGACAGGTTCGAACGCTGACAGGGGATCCGACCCTGTCACGCGGCGAGTACGCGGTCGGCACTCCGGCGTGACCGCAACAGCGAACAGTTAGGAACACATGTCTTCGAACACAGTCCGCCGCATCGCCGCTCTCGCGGCGGTGTCCGCTCTCCCCGCAGCCCTGCTCGTGGCCGGTGTCGGAGCCGGCGTCGCGAACGCCGCCCCCTGCGAACAGTCCAGCCACACCACCAAGAACGACGCCAGCACCGTGTGGGTGACCCACACCTACGACAAGAGCGTCACGGTGGCCGAGGCCGCCGCCGGGACCAACGTCACCTACAAGATCGTGGTCGGTACCACCGGCATCGGTAACCCGTACGTAAACACCTTCCGCGACTACGCCCCCGCCGGCTTCGGCGCCCCCGTGTCCACGAAGGTCACCGCCTACCACTTCGGTCAGGGACAGGTCACCGAGGAAGTCCAGGCCGTACCGAACGGCGACGGCGCCTGGCGCGTGAGCGGCACCGGCTGGTTCGTCAACTCCGGCAACAGTGTGACCGCCGAGTTCACCTACAAGGTCCCGGACGGCGCCGCGCCCGGCGTGACCATCACCAGCGGCGGCATCGACATCAGCGGCACCGTCGGCGTCGGGGCCTACCGCCCGAATCTCACCGCGTGCTTCACCGTGCGGGGCCAGAACCCGGGCGAGGCCGCCCTCGGCAGCCTCGACGACAACGGGCTCGGCTCTGCCGAGGGCCAGATGAGCTCCACCGGCTCGGTCAGCGACGTCCTCGGCGACACCATCACCCGAGTCCTCCAGAACGGCAGCTAGACCCAGCGCCCGGCCGCCGACACCGGCGGCCGGACCCGTGGGCTCGGCGTCGCGGCCGCCGCGACGCCGAGCACACGGCCACCAACCCAGAGCTGCGACCTCGATGCCGACGGTCGCACTTTCCGCGACTGAARGACCACCATGGCAAAACGAGCAACCACACGTGGCGTCGCCGCCACCGCGGCCACCGCACTCGCGGCCGGAGCACTCGCCCTCCTCAGCACCGGCACCGCCGGCGCCGCCACCGCCTCGATCACCTGGGACGACTACTACTCCCACTTCACCCGCACCGTCAGCAACTCCACCCCGGCGGCGGACGAGGTCATCACGATCACCACGAAGTTCGAACGAACCAACGGCACCGAGGAACACCTCCTCAACATCAAGGACCGGCACCCGGCCTGCCTGACCTACGTCCCCGGCTCGGCCAAGATGAACAACACCCCGCTCAACCCGCAGGTCGACGACGGCTCGATCAACGGCCGCGATCCGCTCGTCAGCGTCGACTTCGGTCCCAACGACTGGATCGTCAAGAACCAGCCCGGCTTCTCCCCGATCTTCAGCGTCAGCTACAAGGTCGGCGCCGACTGCACCCGTGGCGCCGCCCTCGCCACCGGCATGGACTACAACGGATCACTCGGCTTCGGCGGCTACTACACCCAGGGCCCTGCCGTCACGGTCAGCTACCTCGGTGGTGGCGCCGGCGCCGGCGGCAGCATCGGCTCCCTCTTCGGCTCCAGCTAGTAGTCACCGCACGGTGAAGGGCCGGTTCCCCGGGTAACCGGCCGGGGGCAGGCCCTTCCAGTGCTCGACGTCTGACCGCCGCGACCGCCGCGGCACGACCACCAACCCGAAGCTGCGACCGCGATGTCGACGGTCGCACTTGCAGCGACCGAAGGAACACCATGACACGACGAGCAACCACCCGCGGCGTCGCAGCGGGCGCGGCCACCGCACTCGCGGTCGGAGCACTCGCCCTCCTCGGCACCGGCGTTGCCGGCGCCGCCCCCGCCACGATCACCTGGGACGACTACTACTCCCACTTCACCCGCACCGTCAGCAACTCCACTCCCGCGGTGGGCGAAACCATCACGATCACCACGAAATTCGAGCGGACCAACGGCACCGAGGAACACCTCTACAACATCAAGGACCGGCATCCGGCCTGCCTGACCTACGTCCCCGGCTCGGCCAAGATGAACGCCACCGTGCTCTTCCCGCAGGTCGACGACGGCTCGGACCCGAGCCGCGACCCTCTCGTCAGCGCCGACTTCGGCCCCAACGACTGGATCGTCAAGAACCAGGCCGCGTTCAATCCCGTCCTGAGCATCAGCTACAAGGTCGGCGCCGACTGCGCCCAGGGTGCGGCCCTCGCCACCGGCATGGACTACAACGGATCACTCGGCTTCGGCGGCTACTACACCCAGGGCCCCGCCGTCACGGTCGCCAAGACCACCTCCACCACGACCCTGGCCCCGATCACCGGTGCCGCCATCGGCAAGACCACCACCCTGACGGCGAACGTCACCCCCGCCAACGCGGGCGGCACCGTCACCTTCAAGGACGGGGCCGATGTCGTAGGCACGGCCCCCGTCGGCGCCGACGGCACCGCCACCGCCCAGTGGTCCCCGGCCACCGTGGGCACTCGGACCATCATCGCCGACTACTCCGGCACCGCCACCGTCACCGCATCGTCCAACCAGGCGTCGATCACCGTCGCACCTGAAGGCGCCGGTGGCGGCGGCAACGAGGGCGCCGGCAGCCTCGGCTCCCTCTTCGGCTCCAGCTAGTAGCCACCCCACGACGAGGGCCTGTCCCGGCCGATGCGGCCGGGGACAGGCCCCCGCGATCGAACCTCCCGGCGCCGCGCCCGCGCGGCGCCGACCCCGGTCACACGCAACCTCTGCGGCGACACCCACGGCCGCACCGTTCACAAGGGAGACACCGATGACACAACGAGCAACCACACGCGGCGTCGCCGCCACCGCGGCCACCACACTCGCGGTCGGAGCACTCGCATTCCTGGGCGCCGGCATTGCCGGCGCCGCCCCCGGCTCGATCACCTGGGACGACGGCAGCTCCCGGTTCACCCGGACCGTCAGCAACACCGCCCCCGCGGTCGGCGACACGATCACCGTGACGACGAAGTTCGACCGGACCAGCTGGGTCGACGAGTTCATCTACAACGTCAAGGACCGCCACCCCTCCTGCCTGACCTACGTCCCGGGCTCGGCCAAGATGGGCGGCTCCCCGACCAACACCGACGAGGTCAAGGCCGACGAGGGCAACGGGACCGGCTACGTCCGCGCCTCCTGGGGCGTCACCTCCTGGGTGGTCCAGAATCGCCCGGGATTCCACGCTTCACCCGAGTTCAGCGTCAGCTACAAGGTCGGCCAGAACTGCGCCCGTGACACCGCCCTGGCCACCGGCATGGACTACGGCGGATCGCTCGGCAGCGGCGGCTACGGCACCAAGGGTCCGTCGATCAACATGGCCAAGACCGGCACCACCACCACCCTGGCCGACGTCACCGGCGCCCGCGTCGGCGTGCCGAGCACCCTGACCGCCACCGTCACCGGCGGCGCGCCGGGCGACACCGTCGAATTCCTCGACGCCGCAACCCCGATCGGCCAGGCCACCCTTGACGCCGGCGGGACCGCGACCCTCGCCTGGACCCCCACCATCCGAGGCAGTCACGCCCTCTCCGCGCAGTTCGCCGGGACCGCATTCGCCACCACGTCCCAGTCTGCGGTGATCACCGTGCAGGTCGCCGAACAGAACGGCGCCTCGACGATCGCACTGGCACCGGTCACCGATGCTCAGGTCGGCCGCGCCTCCACCGTCACCGCCACGGTCAACCCGGCCGCGGCCGGTGGCACCGTCGAACTCCGTGACGGCGCCGTCTCACTGGCGACGCTGCCGGTCGGCAACGACGGGAAGGTCACCTACCAGTGGGTGCCCGCCACGGCCGGCGCGCACACGCTCACCGCCACCTTCTCCGGCCGTGAGGGCGTCATCGGGTCGACCACCACCGGACAGGTGACCGTGGCCGAGGCACCCGCCTCGAGCACCGACTCGACCACCACGCTCAGTCCTGTCGGCGGCGCCACCGTCGGCAAGGCGACCGCCCTGACGGCGAAGGTCAACCCCGCCGACGCCGGCGGCACCGTCACCTTCAAGGACGGCAACACCGTCGTCGGCACCGCGCAGGTCGGAGCCGACGGCACCGCCACCACCGAGTGGACCCCGGCGGCGGCGGGCCAGATCACCGTCACCGCCGAGTACTCGGGCAACGGCACCGTCAACGCATCCTCCGACCGGGAATCGGTGATCGTCGCGCCCGCCGACGGCGACGGCGGATCGGGCAGCCTGGGCGGAAGCGGCAGCCTCGGCTCGCTCTTCGGCTCCTGACAACCGACGCACCGTGAGGGGTCTGTCCCCGGCCACAGCGGCCGGGGACAGACCCCTCCGGCACTCGAATCCACTTTCGTTCGGCGCGGCGCGGCCGCCGCGCGTCAGCCGACCGCGGACAGCTCCGTGATCACCGGTCCGGGTTCGCGTCGGTGCCGTTGCCCGACGGGGTCCGGGATCGGTACCGCGGCGAGCAGCGCGCGCGTGTAATCGGCGCGCGGGTCCCCGAACACCGCTGCGGTGGAACCGGTCTCGACTAGCTCCCCGCCCCGTAGCACCGCCACCCGGTCTGCGACCTGGTGCACCACCGCCAGGTCGTGGCTGATGAACAGGCACGCGAAGCGGTACTCCTCGCGCAGGTCCGCGAACAGTTCCAGCACCTCCGCCTGCACCGAGACGTCCAGCGCGCTGGTCGGCTCGTCCGCGACCAGCAGGCGCGGCGCCAGTGCCAGCGCCCGGGCCAGCGCCACCCGCTGCCGCTGACCACCGGAGAGTTCACCCGGCCGCCGCTCCGCAAACGAGCGCGGGAGTCGTACCGAGTCGAGCAGGTCCCCCACCCGGGACCGGAGCAGCGCCCCTGATGCGGCCCGGTGCACCCGCAGCGGTTCGCCCACGCTATCGCCGACCCTCCGGCGCGGGTCCAGCGACGCCGCCGGGTCCTGGTGGACCAGAGCGACCCCCTTACGCAGGCCGCGCAACTCCCGCCCCGAGACCGTGCCGAGGTCGACCCCGTCGAAGACCACGGACCCGGCGCTGGGCCGGACCACCCCGAGCGCGGTGCGGCCCAGCGTCGTCTTGCCGGACCCGGACTCGCCGACCAGCCCCAGCACCTCGCCCGCCGCGACGCCCAGCGTGATCCCGCGCAGCGCGGCAAACGCCGCGTTGCCGTGGCGGGCCGGGTACACCACGTCGAGCCCACGTACCGACAGGACCGGTTCGGCGGCAACGACATCCGGGCGGGCCGGGTCTCTGTCCGCGCCCGGGCCGATTTCGGGCAGCCGCGGCACCGCGGACAGCAACTGAGCGGTGTACCGGGCCCGCGGCGCGGCGAACAGTTCGAGCACCCCACGCTGCTCGACCAGGACGCCCCGGCGCAGCACCGCGACCCGGTCCGCGACGTCGGCCACCACCCCCATGTTGTGGGTGATCAGCAGGATCGCGGTTCCGTCGCGGTCGCGCAGCAGCCGCAGCAGGTCCAGGATCTCCGCCTGCACCGTCACGTCCAGCGCGGTGGTCGGCTCGTCCGCGATCAGCAGGTCCGGCTCGCCCGAGAGCGCGAGCGCGATCACCACCCGCTGCTTCTGCCCGCCGGAGAGCTGGTGCGGGTACCAGTCCACCCGGCGCTCGGGCTCCGGGATCTCGACCAGCCGCAGCAACTCCACCGCTCGGACCCTGGCGGCAACGCGGCCGATCCTGCCGTGCGCCCGGAACGCCTGCGCGAGCTGCCATCCCACCGTCTGCACCGGGTTCAACGCAGTTTGCGGCTCCTGGAACACCATGGCGGCCCGGGTGCCGCGAAGTCGGGCCAGCGTCTGCTCGTCGGCGCCCACCACCTCCTCGCCGCCGAGCCGGATCGAGCCGCGGGCGCGCGCCCCGTCGGGTAGCAGGCCCAGGACCGCCTTCGCGGTCATCGACTTGCCGGATCCGGATTCGCCGACGAGCGCGACGATCTCGCCGCGGGCCACGGTCAGGTCGAGGTCGGACACGACGTCCTGGGCGCGGGACTCGCCGGCGCCGAAACTGACGGAGAGCGTGTCGATCTCGAGAATCGGTTCGGTCATCTCTTCCTCTTCACGGTTGTCGGGACGGTCAGGACCGGCGGGCACGGCCGAGCGCCTGGGCGACGAGCAGGAAGCCGAGCACCAGCGCCGCGACCACCGCCAGCGGGCCGATCGCGAAGGCCGGGTTGGCATCCAGGTTCGGGACGGCGTCGGCGATGATCGACCCCAGCGACGGCTCCGGCGGCCGCACGCCGATGCCCACGAAACTCATGGCGCTCTCGACGAACACGGCGACCGACATGGACAGCGCGACCTGCACGCCGAGTGGCTCGAGCGCGTTCGGCAGCACGTGGGTGCGCAGCACCCACCACGGACCGGCACCGATCACCTGCGCCGATTCCACGTACGGCAGTTCCCGGATGGCCAGGACCTGCCCCCGGACCATCCGACCGAACATCGGGATCTCCGCCGCGACGATCACCAGGATCACCGTCGACGCCCCCGGCCCGACGATGGCCGCCAGCGCGATCGCCAGGATCAGCGCGGGGAACGCCAGCACCACGTCGAACACCCGCTGGGCGATCACGTCGGCCACCGGGTGCAGGCTCGACAGCAGGCCGGCCAGCGACCCGACCACCGCCCCGATCGGGACCGCGATCACGATGATCTCCAGGTTGATCCGGATGCCGTGCAGCACTCGGGAATACACGTCCCGGTTCACCTGGTCGGTGCCGAACCAGTGCTCGGCGCCGGGCCCCGACAGGTTCGCCCCCGGGATCTGGGCGGTGGGGTCGAAGGGCGCCAGCCACGGCGCCAGCAGGCCGGCGAGCAGCACGACCGCCAGCAGCGCCACCCCGACCAGGCCCTGACCGTGTGTCAGCGCCCGCAGCACCGGCCGACGCCGCGGCGGGCCMGGCTGCGCCGGCGTCCGGCTCGCGATCGCCGGGTCCTCGATCTCCAGGACCGACGCCACACCCGGCGCCCGCGTGCCCGTCCCCGTCGTGGCCGTCTCTCCCGTGCGCGGGGCGCTCATGCCGCTCCCCCGATCCGGATGCGCGGGTCGAGGTAGGCGTGCGCGACGTCGGTGAGCAGCTGGACGATCACGAACACCGACACCGAGATCAACAGCAGCACCTGCACCACCGGGTAGTCGCGGCGGCTGATGCCCTGCTCGATCAGCTGCCCGATCCCCGGCCACGCGAAGATCGCCTCCACCAGCACCGCGCCGCCGAGCAGCTGCCCGGCCTGCAGTCCCAGCGCGGTCAGCATCGAAGGCAGCGCATTGCGCAATGCACTGCGGCTCACCAGGTTCCACCGTGAGACGCCGAGGGCACGGGCGGTGAGCACGTACGGCTGCGCCATCTGGGTGCGCAGCGACTCGGTGAGGAACCGGGTCAGGGCCGCCGCCACCGGCAGGGCCAGGCACACGGCGGGCAGCAGCAGGTACTGCGCGGAGATGTCCGGCCGAGCCCAGAACCCGTCCGGCGGCACCCCGCCGGACGGCAGCACCGGCAGCAGCACCGAGAACACCAGCACCAGCAGGACACCGGTGACGAACGGCGGCAACGCGACCGCGAGCGTGTTCGCGCCGGCCACCAGCCCGGTCAGCCACCGCTTCGGCCAGACCACCACGGCCACGCTGAGCGCCACGCTCACCACCACCGCGAGCAGCAGTGCGGCGGACGCCAGCACCACGGTGTTGACCAGCCCGTCGGCGACCAGGTCGGAGATCTGGCCGCCGATCACGTACGACCGCCCGAGATCCAGGGTGGCCACTCCGGCGATCCAGCTCAGGTACTGCGCCGGCACCGATCGGTCCAGGCCGAGCGAATGCCTGATCGCGGCAATCGATTCCGCGCTCGCATCCGGTCCGGCCAGGCTGGTCGCCGGGTCCCCGGGGACCAGCCGCAGCACGAAGAAGATCAGCAGCGAGGCCAGGAACAGGACCACGGCCGCGGACGGCAGCCGGCGCGCGAGGTACTTCACCATCGCGGGACTCCTCTCGTTCTCACCGTCAGGCCAGGTAGGTGTCGGTGTGGAGGATCTCCGAACGCTTGGTCCAGTCGACGCCGCGCACCTGCTGCGAGGCACCGAGTTCGTTCAGCACCACGCCGATCTCGATCAGGAACAGGCTCTCGAGGAGCTGGTCGCTGACCGCCCGGTACCGGGCCACCGCCTCCGGGCCGGTGCCGTCGGTGACCTGCCACGCCGCGTCGGCGGCGGCGATGTACGCCGGGCTCTCGAAATGCGAGGAGTTCTTCCGCGCATTGAAGGGGTACGCACTGACGTTCAGCGTCGACGGCACGTACTGCGCCCACGAGTGGAACGTCAGCCACAGTCCCGGCAACTGCGCGCCGATCAGCGACTTCACGAAGGTCGCGCCCTCCTGCGGGTCCAGCTGCACCTCGATCCCGACGTCCGCGAGGTTGGCCTGCACGATCTGCGCGGACGCCTCGTAGAAGGGGTTTCCGGCCTGGTACGTCAACGGCAGCCTCGGCACGGCCACCCCGGCGTCGGCGAGGATCGTCCGCGCCCGGGCCGGGTCCAGGCCGAAGGTCCGGTTCCGCGACTCGTCGTAGGCGGGCGAGGTCTTCGGCCACGGCAGGTTGACCGGGTAGCCGGAGCCCCGGAACACCTCGGCGATGATGCGGTCCCGATCCAGCGCGTACGCGATCGCCTGGCGCACCCGCACGTCGGCCAGCGCCGGATGGGTGACGTTGGTGCCGACGTACACCTGCAGTTCGGCGCCGTCCAGCGCGATCGACTGGAAGCCGGCGGTGTTGCCCAGTACCTCGTTGTCCCGGTAGCTCAGCCCGTTGACCAGGGAGACCTGACCGGACCGCAGCGAGCTCAGCAGCGCCTGCGCGTCCGGGATGATCGACACCTCCACCCGGTCCAGGTACGGCCGCTCGGGGATCCAGTACCGCTCGTTGCGCTCGAAGGTCAGCGAGCTGTTGGGGGTCCGGGAGACCAGCTTGAACGGCCCGGTCCCGACGAACGCCTCACCGGCGGTGAGCTTGTCGATCGACTCGCTGTCGAGGATGGGGACCGTGTCGAGCAGGTCGAAGATGTTGCCGAGCGGATGCGCGAAGGTGAGCACCAACCGGTGCGGGTCGCTGGTGTCGAACCCGGTGACGGCCGCCGCCGTGCTCCGCAACTGCGCGGTCCACTTCGGGTCCGCGTAGGTGCGGATCGAGAACTCCGCGTCCTTGGAGGTGAACGGCCGGCCGCTGTGGAAGGTGACGTCGTCGCGCAGGTCCAGCGTCAGCGCCAGTCCGTCCGGGGCCAGGACCCACGACTTCGCCAGTCGCGGTGTGGGTTCCACCTTGTCGTGCGGGTACCGGACGAGGCTGTCGTAGGCCAGGCCGATCACCGTGGTGGACCCGGCGGTGTTGGTCAGGAAGGTAGCCGGGATGACGTCGGCGGTGATGCCGGTCGCGAGGGTGCCGCCGCGCACCGGAGTGCCCGACGCCCCGTCCGGCCCGGACTTCTGGGCCTGCACCGCCGAGGAGCACGCACCCAGCAGCCCGGTCCCGAGGATCGCGGCGGCGGTCAGTCCGGCGCCCCGGAAGAAGGTCCGGCGGTCGAGGCTGGCGACAGAGGAGGAGCTCATCGGGAGACTGCCCTTCGAATGGAGGTGAGCGGATCGGAGTAGAGGGAGCTGAGGGAGACGACGGCGGCGGCGTGCTCCTGGACGCGGTTGCCGAATCCGGTGATCCGGATGTCCTTGCGCGCCAGCGTCGAGGCCTGGGCGAACGCCTCCGCGACGTGCGGGATGCCGGCCGGGTACTCGGTGAACGCCTGCCCGCCCAGGATCACCCGGTCGGGGTTGAACAGGTCCCGGAGCACGGCCACTGTCCGGCCGAGCACCTGCGCCCGTTCCACCAGAAGTTCGTGTGCCACAACGGATCCTTCCTGCGCGGCCCGGTAGACGGCGGCGACGGAGGGCCTCTCCCCGACTCCGGTGAGGATGCCCGCCGCCTCGGCGGCCGCGACCACGGCGCGGTCACTGACGGTGGCCTCGAGGCATCCGAGGGCTCCGCATGAGCAACGCGCCGAGGAGCCGGTGGGCAGGTGCACGATCGAGCCGGGTCCGCTCGACGGCGTGTGCACTCGCCCGTCGATGGTGACCGCGACGCCGGCGGTCTCCCGGGCGTAGAAGTACAGGCTGGTCCCGGCGGTACCCGCGGCGCCCGGACGCTGGGACGCGAGCAGCAGTTCCGAGGCCGCCATCGCCTCGACGTGGGCGGCGACCGAGACCGGGAGCCCGAGTCCCTCCCCGACGATCTCGCCCACCGGGGCCTCCCGCCACCCGAGCCGCGGGTGGTCCGCGCGACCGGTGGCGGCGTCGACCCGCCCGCCGAGTGCGACGCCGACCCACAGCGCCCGCCGGCGGTGCCAGCGCGAGGCGAACTGCCGCGCGCTCCGCGCGATCTGCGCCAGGGCTTCGGCCTGGCCGGTCGCCGGAGTCGGGATCTCCACCGCGCCAAGCACTCTGCCGCGGAGGTCGACGGCGACAATGCCGGTGACCACCGCACCGATGTGGATGCCGACGGTGAGGTAGGGCTCGTGGTTGACCTCGAACGGGACCCGGGGCCTGCCCACCGCGCCGGACGCGGTGAGATCGGCGCGCTCGCGCAGCAGTCCATCCCCGAGCAGCGCGGTGACCTGGCGGTTCACCGTGGCGACACTCAGGCCGGTGGCCTTCGCCGCCGCATCTCGGGCGATGGGTCCACGCTCGCAGGCGACGCGGAGCACCGCGGCGACCGGGGTGTCGACGACCCGGAGGTCGGGCGGGACGATCTGGACGTGGCCCCTGGAGGACGGACGGTTCGGCGCGCCGAAGGCACGGGGCCGATTCGAGGGACCGGGATGACTCGAGGGACTGGAATGGTTCGCGGGACTGGGACGGTTGGAGGGACTCAGGGGTGACCTGGTCCGGCCGGCCGAGGCCGGCACAGCAGAGGTGAGCACGTGGTTTCCTTGCGCTTCGTCCCTGGCGGGACAGACCTACACGGCGGATGGAAGCGCGCTGACCTGCAGAGACGTCGAGACGTCACCCGGCGACACGGCCAGAAGGGCCATGGCGAGGCGAAACGTCGACGTGTGGGAGGAAGTAGCGCGAGTTAGCTAGAGAGACCGCGAGGCGAACAACAGAGTTCGCGCGCCAGGGGCAGGCGGGAGCCCAGTGCGGAGGTCACGTAGGTGACCCGCAGGGCGGTGAGCCGGCCGGAAGACATGGGCAGAAAACTAGCACCTCCCAAGCATTTGTCCAATCGGACATACCGTGGCGGCCTTGCGATCACGGTGACGGAAACCCTTGGCCCGCAGGACCGCCGGTGGAAATCTCGGTCCCGTCAGATTCGGCACGACTTCGACGAAAGGCCTTCCATGTCCATCGATTTCGCTACCGACCGGGCCGACGCAACCGTCACCGACGCCGCACCCGCGGTGGTCCGTCTCGGCTCGCACATCGGCGCCCGCATCGACGGCGTCACCCTCGGCGCCGAGCTCGACCCGGCGACCGTAGGCCTGATCCGTCAGGCCCTGCTCGAGCACAAGGTGATCTTCTTCCGCGGCCAGTACCAGCTCGACGACGCCGGCCAGTACGCGTTCGCGCAACTGCTCGGCGAGCCCACCACCGCGCACCCCACCGTCACCTCACGCGGGGAGCGCATCCTGCCCATCGACTCCGAGTACGGCCGGGCCAACAGCTGGCACACCGACGTCAGCTTCGTCGACCGGATCCCCAAGGCGTCGATCCTGCGCGCGGAGGTGCTGCCCAGCTACGGCGGCTCCACCACCTGGGCGTCGACGGTCGCCGCCTACGCGTCGCTGCCCGATCCGCTCAAGACGCTGGTGGAGAACCTGTGGGCCACCCACACCAACGTCTACGACTACGCGGCCACCAGCGCGGCCCAACTCGACGCCAACTCCGAGGAGTACCGCAAGGAGTTCCAGTCCACCTTCTACGAGACCGAGCACCCCGTGGTGCGGGTGCACCCCGAGACCGGGGAACGCGCCCTGCTGCTGGGCCACTTCGTCAAGGGCTTCGTCGGTCTGGGCACCAACGAGTCGCACGCCCTGCTCAACCTGCTGCAGGCGCGGGTGACCAAGCTCGAGCACACCACCCGCTGGAACTGGGCCGACGGCGACGTCGCCATCTGGGACAACCGCGCCACCCAGCACTACGCCGTCGACGACTACGACGGTCAGCATCGCCGTCTCGGCCGGGTCACCCTGGCCGGCGACGTACCCGTCAGCATCCACGGCGAGCGCAGCCGCGCCGTCGCGGGCGACGCCTCGCACTACTCGCCCATCGACGAGCCGGTCCGGGTCGCCGGCTGATGACTCTGCCGCCGCACGCCAGGGGCTACGAAGGTTTCGCCGGCCACATCGGCAGGACCACCGACGACTCGACCCCCGCCTGGACGACCGCTCCGACGGCGGAGCCGGGGTCGCCGAACATCGTCGTGGTGCTGGTCGACGACATGGGGTTCAGCGACATCGGGCCGTTCGGTTCGGAGATCGACACCCCCAACCTCGACCGGCTCGCGGCCTCCGGCGTGCGGCTCACGAACTACCACACCACCCCGCTCTGCTCGCCGTCGCGCGCGGCGCTGCTCACCGGGATCAATCCGCATCGCGCGGGCTACGGCTTCGTCGCCAACGCGGACCCCGGCTTCCCGGGCCTGCGACTCGAACTCGCCGAGGACGTGCTCACGCTGCCGGAGATGCTGCGGGCCGGCGGCTACGCAACCTACGGCGTGGGGAAATGGCACCTGGTGCGCGACGCCAACCTGCGTCCGGGTGCCGTCCGCGACTCCTGGCCCACGCAACGCGGATTCGACCGCTACTACGGGTCCCTGGAGGGCCTGAACTCCTTCTTCCACCCGAACCAGCTGGTCTCGGACAATTCGGTGGTCGACGTCGACGAGTACCCCGAAAACTACTACCTCACAGATGACCTCACCGACAAGGCCGTCGGGTACGTCAAGGACCTGAGGGCGCACGATCAGGACAAGCCGTTCTTCCTGTACTTCGCGCACGTGGCGATGCACGGCCCCCTGCAGGCCAAGGACGAGGACATCGACAAGTACCGCGGGAAGTATGCGCAGGGCTGGGACGTGATGCGCGAACGCAGGTTCGCCTCCCAGCTCGAGCAGGGCCTGTTCCCGGCCGGCACCGAGCAGGCGCCCCGCAACAGCGAGCCGGGATTCGGCGTGCCCGAATGGGATTCGCTGACACCGGAGGAACAGCGCCGGTACGCCCGGTACATGGAGGTGTACGCGGCGATGGTCGACAGCGTCGACCAGAGCGTCGGCCGGATCCTGGACACCGTCGCCGACCTGGGCGAACTGGACAACACCGTCGTGGTCTTCACCTCCGACAACGGCGGCACCGCGGAGGGCGGACCGGAGGGCACCCGCAGCTACTTCGCGCAGTTCGCCCGCGTCGGGGGCCCGGACTGGGTCGGCGACGTGCCGCACGAGGAGGACCTGATCGGCACCGCCGCACTGGGCGTGCACTACCCGAGGGGCTGGGGGCAGACGTCCAACACCCCGTTCCGGTTCTACAAGGGCCAGTCCTTCGCCGGCGGCGTCCGGGTGCCGTTCGTCCTGTCCTGGCCGGCCTGTCTCCGAAAGAAGCAGGGGGACAACGGGATCCGCGAGCAGTTCACCTACGTCACCGACCTCGCACCCACCCTGCTCACGCTGGCCGGAATTCAGCCACCCGGCACACGGAACGGACTGCCCGCCAAGGAGTTCGACGGCGTGGACGCGACCGCGCTACTCCGCGACCCGGCCGCGGAGTCCGCCCACACCGAGCAGTACACCGAGATGACCGGCAACCGCGGCTACTACCGGGACGGCTGGAAGCTGCTTGCGCACCGCCCCGAGACCGACGTGGACGCGCCCCGTTGGCAGCTGTTCGACGTGCGCGAGGACCCCACCGAACTGCGCGACGTCGCCGACCGGTACCCGGAGAAGGTGCGCGAACTGGCGCGGGCGTGGGACGACGCGGCATGGGCGAACACCGTCTTCCCCCTGTCCACCAGGAACGCCCTCGCCGTCCGCCGGCCCGGAGAGGAGAAGCTGTCGCGGCCGGTCCGGATCCTCGCGGGGACACCCACCCTGGAGCGCTACCGGTCCTCGAAACTGATCGCGTTCCGCGACTTCGAGATCGGTATCGAGTTGGGCGGCCACACGGCCGGCGACGAGGGCGTCCTGGTGGCACACGGCGACGTCCAGGGCGGCTACCTGCTCTACGTCGAGGACGGGCACCTGGTGTTCGGCTTCAACGGCTACGGCCGCTACCGGCAGGTCGACGCCGGGCCACTGCCCGCAGGCGCCCGCCGGATCGAGGTCTCCGCGAGCGTGCGCCCCGGCCTGCGCTGGGACTTCGAACTCCGGGTCGACGGCGCGCCCGCCGCGAAACTGCCCGACCAGGTGCAGCTGGTCGGAATGGCCCCATGGACCGGCATCTCGGTGGGGGTGGACTCCCGCGGCCCGGTCTCCTGGGATCTGCGCCGGCGTCGCGGGCCGTTCCGATACACCGGCGCGCTGCATGCGGTCACCTACACACCGGGTGCCGTCCAGGTACCGGGAGTCGCCGTGGAGCAGATCGAGCTCGAGGCCGAGTACGCCGCCGAGTAGGCGGCCACGAATCCTGGCCCGAGGCCCATTTCTCGCAGGGGCCCCGCCGATGTCCGCCGTCGGCGATCTGTGCCCATGGATTCACAACTCGCACGTAGGAGGCTGTGCCACAACGGCATCTGACGCAGCCCGCGATCGCGACGGCCGGCGAGCTTACGAACGGGCACAAAGGCGCGTCCGGCCAGGGCGGCCGACCGGTGAATACATGGTCATAGAAACGTGCTCGTGAGCTGATCCGAGCACCGGCCGACCACCAGACACATGGCATTCTCGCCAAATATGTTCAAGCACGTGACAATGCCGCACAGCCGTCCGCAGATTTTCGAATTTCGCGTCCACGGTGCGGGGTCTGCGTGATAGTACTTACGCACACAACAGAACCTCTCAAATCCGCGGCCCCATTCTCCCACAACAGATACCGGGAGAATGGGGCCGCGCTGTCTGCCGTAGACCTCGGCCCTCGACACCATCGAGGACGGCCGCTCGGCGGAGAAGGCGAAGTTGCTGCAGTCCCCCCTCCCAATTGAACGGATCCGGGCTGGCGCACAGACGACATGCACCGGCCCGGCGTTGTTCGGTCGCGTTTGTCGCCGTGCCACAGATGGCGAGCTACAGGTTGGAACGCGGGCAGGAAATCGACCCTGTCCCGCGGCGAGTACACGGTCATCACTCCGGCGTGACGGCACCACCACAGGACCACCAACCGCACCCTACGGCCTCGATGTCGACGGTCGTACCACAGCGAACAAGGAGCACCATGACACGAAACGCGATGACACGCGGCATCGCCGCCGGCGCGGCCACCACCCTCGCGCTCGGAGCACTCGCCCTCCTCGGCACCGGCATCGCCGGCGCCGCCACGGGCTCGGTCACCTGGGACGAAGGAGCCGCCCGTTTCACCCGGACAGTCAGCAACACCACTCCCGCGGTCGGCGAAACGGTCACCGTGACAACGAAGTTCGACCGGACCAGCTGGGTGGACGAGTTCATCTACAACGTCAAGGACCGTCACCCGTCCTGCCTGACCTACATCCCCGGCTCGGCGAAGATGACCGGCAACGGCGCGGCCCAGCCTGTCGCCAACCCCGAGGTCGTCGTCGACGAGGGCAACGGGAGAGGCTACGTCCGCGGCGCCTGGGGCGTCACCGACTGGGTCATCCAGAATCGCCCCGGCTTCGTCCAGACCCCGGTCTTCAGCGTCAGTTACACGGCGGGCAAGAACTGCGCCCGTGACACCGCCCTGCTCACCGGCATGGAGTACGGCGGATCACTCGGCGGCACCAACTCCCTCCGGGGCCCGTCCATCACCATGAGTAAGACCGGCACCGCCACCTCCCTCGCCGCCGTCACCGGTGCCCGGGTCGGCGTGCCGAGCACCCTGACCGCCACCGTCTCCGGCGGCGAGGCGGGCAACACCGTCGAATTCCGCGACGCCGGGACCAAGGTCGGCCAGGGCACCCTCGACACCGGCGGAAAGGCGACCCTCGCCTGGACCCCCACCCTCCCGGGCAGCCGCGCCGTCACCGCGCACTTCCTCGGCACCGGGTTCGCCGCCGCGTCCCAATCGTCGACGGTCACGGTGCAGGTCGCCGAGCAGAACACCCCCTCCACGATCGCCCTGGCCCCGGTCACCGATGCCCAGGTCGGCCGCGCCTCCACCATCACGGCCACGGTGACCCCGGCCGGAGCAGGTGGCACCGTGACCTTCAATGACGGCGACATCGTCATCGGCACCGCGCAGGTCGGGGCCGACGGCACCGCCACCACCGAGTGGACCCCGGCGGCAGCGGGACAGAGCACCATCACCGCCGAGTACTCGGGCAACGGCACCGTCACCGCATCCTCCGTCCAGGAATCCGTGACCGTCGCACCCGCCGACGAAGGCGGAACCGGCAGCCTCGGCAGCCTCGGCGGATTCGGCTCCAGCAACTGACAGCCAACTCGCCGTGAAGGTCTGTCCCCGGCCAGATCGGCCGGGGACAGACCCTTTCCGGCGCTCAACCCTGCTGCCGGGCCGGGGCGTCTGCGCCTAGGCTGAGGCCATGACCATCTCGCCTGATGAACATGTTGCCGTCGTCACCGGAGCGAGCTCCGGCATAGGGGAGGCCACCGCACGAACCCTCGCCGCGCAGGGGTTCCACGTGGTGGTCGGCGCCCGCCGCCTGGACCGCCTCGAGCACCTGGCCCGCGACATCGGCGGCACCGCGCTCGAACTCGACGTCACCGACGAGGATTCGGTGGACGCGTTCGCCGCGGTGCTGCCGAGGGTGGACGTGCTGGTGAACAACGCCGGCGGGGCCAAGGGCCTGGCAACCGTGATGGAGGCCGACCTGGACGACTGGCGCTGGATGTGGGAGACCAACGTCCTCGGCACGTTGCGGGTGACCAAGGCCCTGCTGCCCAAGCTGATCGAGTCGGGCAACGGCCTGATCGTCACCATCACCTCGGTGGCCGCATTCGAGGCCTACGACAACGGCTCGGGCTACACCAGCGCCAAGCACGCGCAGGCCGTGCTGCACCGGACCCTGCGCGGCGAACTGCTCGGGCAGCCCGTCCGGCTCACCGAGATCGCGCCGGGCGCGGTGGAGACCGAGTTCTCCCTGGTGCGCTTCGACGGCGACGAGGAGCGCGCGGCCAAGGTGTACGAGGGCATCAGCCCGCTGGTGGCCGCCGACGTCGCGGAGGTGATCGGTTTCGTCGCGTCACGGCCCTCGCACGTGAACCTCGACCAGATCATCATCAAGCCCCGCGACCAGGCAGGCCCGGGCCGGTTCGCCCGCAAGCAGGACTGATGCGCCACCGCCTGACCCCCGGCGACCTGCTCGACGGACACGGTCGCCTGGCCGAGCCCGGCTGGGCCACAGCGGAACTGCGACGCTACGACCGCGCCGCCGTCGCCGCGTCCCGGCTCCGGGTCAAGGAGTGGGACTACTACTGCGTGCTCACCGAGGAGGTGGGGCTCGCGCTGACGGTGGCGGACAACGGCTACATGGGACTGCTCGGGGTGTCCTGGTTGGACCTCACCGCGCGCACCGAGGTGACCGAGAACGTCATGCTGCCGTTCCCGATGGGTTCGATGGGCCTGCCGGCCAGCGCCGACGCCGGCGACGTGGTGGTCTCCCGACGGGCGGGGCGGGGACGTGAGCTGCGGATCGAGTTCCGGCACGCCGACGGCGGCCGACTGCTCACCGTCGACCACCCGGGATTCGACGGTGGCCGCGGCCTGCGCGGCGAGCTGCTGCTCGACCAGCCGGAGATGGACCGGATGGTGGTCGCCACACCGTTCCCCAAGGCCCCCAAGGCCTTCTACTACAACCAGAAGATCAACTGCCTGCCCGCGCGCGGTGAGGTGGTGGTCGGCGGCGAGTCGTTCGCCTTCGACCCGGCGAGCGCATTCGGCGTCTTCGACTGGGGCCGCGGCGTGTGGACGTACGACAACACCTGGTACTGGGGTTCCGCGTCGGGCACCCTCGACGGCAGGCCGTTCGGGTTCAACATCGGCCACGGCTTCGGCGACACCTCGGCCGGCACCGAGAACATGGTCTTCGTCGACGGGCGCGCGCACAAACTCGACGAGGTCACCTTCCACCTGCCCGACGGCACCTCCGGCCGGCCGCCGGGCCCGTTCGACGCCGCGCCGTGGACCTTCACCAGCAACGACGGCCGGTTCGAGATGACCTTCGAGCCGATCCTCGACCGCGCCGCCGCCACGGACCTGGTCGCGCTCCGCTCGATTCAGCACCAGGTGTTCGGCCGGTACTCGGGCCATGTGGTACTCGACGACGGCAGCCGCCTCGCCGTCCGGGACCTGCTGGGGTTCGCGGAGCAGGTGAAGAACCGCTGGTGACGCGGCGGCCGGCGGGTGGGGCCGGGCTCGGCGGGCGGGACCCGTCCGATTTGTACAAGACGGACGGGACCCGCGCTTCCTAGGGTGAACCCATGACACCTCGCCTTGATCTCGTGGGAATCGTTGTCGCCGACATGGCTCGCTCGCTGGCCTTCTACCGGCGACTGGGCTTCGACCTGCCCGCCGCCGCGGACACCGAACCGCACGTGGAGGCGGTCCTGCCGCAGGGGCTGCGGGTGGCCTGGGACACCGAGGCCACCATCCGGTCCTTCGACCCGGACTGGACGCCGGGGTCCGGCGGCCAGCGCCTGAGCCTGGCGTTCGCCTGCGCCGACCCCACCGAGGTCGACTCCTGCTACGCCGGACTGGTCGCCGCCGGGTACGAGGGGAAGCTGGCCCCCTGGGACGCGTTCTGGGGGCAGCGGTACGCCACCGTCCATGACCCCGACGGCAACTCCGTGGACCTGTTCGCCGCCCTGACCTGACCCCGCGAGCCGGCCGGACCAGCCCGGTCCGTCCGGTTCAGCCGAGCGCGCCCAGTGGGACGCCGGCCAGTTGCCTCACCTCGCGAGCGAGGTGGGCCTGGTCGGCGTATGCCAGCCGCGCGGCCACCGCGGCCTGGGGCGTCCCCGCGCGCACCATCTCCACCGCACGCCCGAACCGCAGGATCCGACTCAGGGTCTTCGGCCCGTAGCCGTAGGCCCGCACGGACCGGCGGTGCAGTTGCCGTTCGCTCAGTCCCACCCGGGCGCCGACCGACGCGACGGGGGCCCCCGCCCGCAGCAGCCCGGTCGCCGTCGCCAGCAGCCGGAGGTCCGGGGCGGCCTCGTCGAGCCGTTCCCCGGCCAGCTGCTCGAGCAGTCGGCCGGGCGCGGGCGATCCGGACAGCCTCGATTCCCACCGCCGGACCAGTACGGGATTCCACAACTCGGCGAGCGGGACCCGCGTGTCCACCAGCCCGTCGGCGGGCGCACCAAGCGCCGCCGGCCCCTGGCCGGGGGCGAACCGAAGCCCCACGATGCGCGCGGTCTCCGCCGCCGTCGACATGTGCGCGGTGGTGTCGGGTCCGGCCACCACCAGCCGGCCACCGAGCCAGATCACGTCCATGCTGCCGTCGGGCAGGATCCGGTGCTCGGCGTCGGCCACGGACTCGCTGGTCCACAGCACCGCCCCGGAGATCCTCGACGCCCGCTCCCGATACACGGGTTCAGTGTGGCAGCTGGACCGCCCGCGTCGCGTCGGCCTCGGCGACGAGCCGCTGCACCTGCGCCGCGATGTCCGCGCTGCCGGCGGGCCGCGCGTGGACGGTCTCCGCGCCCCGCACCAGATAGCGCCCGTCCCCGGCGAAGTCGACCCAGTGGAAGCCCCGGTCCTCGCCGCGGGGCGTGCTGTCGTACGCCGGGCCCGCGACGACACCGACCTCACCGAAACCGGTCCGCGGGCGGGCGAAGAACTCGTCCCGCTGCTCGCTCGCCCGTCTGCGACCCGCGGGCCGCATGACGGAGGCCCCGGGAACGGTCGACCGCGGTACCGACACCCCGCGACCTCGCCCGGCCTCGACCTGCGGGATTGCCTGGGCCAGGGCCGCTCCCACCTCCGCCGGCGCCACCGCGGTCAGCACCACGTCGGCACCCGTGTACAGGTCGGCGCCCGGTTGTTGGACCGCGACCGTGGCGCGGGCATGACGGATTCCGGCATGCACCCTGACCATCGAGCTGCCGGGGCCGACTCGGTGGAGGCCGCACAGTTCGATCCGCACGGCGGGCTCGGCGAGCGTGGCGAGCGCGGCGTACATCGGCGCGTCGACCTGGGCCAGCACCCGCCGCGCGGCGTCGGCGCGCTGTGCGCGGAACTGCGCGTCCGTCTCGGCGGTGCCCCGGAACCCGAACGGGTACGGCAACCGGTCCCGACCGAGTCGCTCCCACAACACCGCGAACTCGAGTGCCGTCAGCCGCCATGGTCCCTGGCTCATTCGCCGATGACCGACGGCGCGACCAGCGGGAGCCTGCCGACCAGTTCGTTGCCGTTGTCCACGTTGACGAGGTAGCCCGGGGTCTTGCGCTCCCGGTCGTCCTCACCGTTGGCGCGGGCGCCGCCGGGCATCATGCCGCCGCCCGCCGCACCCGCCGCACCCGGGCGTCCCACCGCGGCAGCAGGCCCGCCGCCGGCCCCGCCCGCGGCCGGGACGGCGC